>JALEGO010000718.1 GCA_022763165.1 Flavobacteriales bacterium | reverse complement strand
ATACCAAATTAAGCCTACATATGTCGGGAAATCCGATAAAAGGGGAATGTTTGAAATTCCATATTTGAGAGAGGGAAATTACAAAATTGTTGCTCTTGAAGACAAGAATGGCAATTACTTATTTGACCCAGTAGAACAAATTGGTTTTCTTGATAGCTTAGTGAGTCCCCAGGACAGTTTATCTTTCAGTTTACGACTATTTCAAGAGGATTTGGAAGAACAATTCTTGTCTAGTTTTAAATTCACCCAGCCAGGTAAATTGCTTGTAAAGACCAACAAACCTTATGAGAATATCAATATTGACCCAATCAATTATAGTTTTAAGAAGCAGTGGTTTGTAAGTGATATTTACAAGAAAACAGATTCTGCAGTTTTTTGGTTTACAGATTTCCCCACGATCGATACCCTTGAGCTAATTGTTTCAATAGATGATCAAATAGATACTGTTGCTGTGAATCTGGTTACGCAGGACAGCCTGAATGCGTCTGTGACTTGTGCTATCGATAAATCAACCCTTAATCCTTATGAATTGTTATCCTTCAAAAGCAATGTCCCAATGAAAGAAATTCTTTCAGATTCAATTTTAATTGTAAGGGATACCATTGTCATTAATGCGATATTTGGAATACGAGAAGGGCGTTTTCGGGAAGTATTCCTTTCAGACAGTTTGTTTGAGAGTACCAGATATAAAATTACATTTTTACCAGGGGCTTTGAAATCGATTTTTGATACACAAAATCCTGATTCAATTACTTTTGAGTATACAATCCCAAAAAAATCCGATTTTCCTGAGCTAACGGTTAGTTTGGACGTGGACTATAAAGGTGCCACTGTGTTAGAATTATTCAGCAATACTGATAAAGAGCTCAAAAAGCCTCTCAAAACGGTGAGGTACTCAAATGTTGAGGATAAAATGGGCTTTGGATTTCAAAAAACTGGGAAGTACAAGTTAAAACTGATTTTGGATGGCGATAATGATGGACAATGGTCTACAGGAAACTATTTAGAACATGTACAACCTGAGCGTGTTTATCTGTATGATGGCGTTTTCGAACTGAAGCCTGGGTTTGACCTAGATATTGATTGGAAAATAAAGCCTTAGGACCACTTTTCAACAATATTTCACAGAGAATTGTTGAAAAAGCATTATTTCACTTGACTTCTCAAAAATAAATCCTAACTTTGCACCCCCAAATTTTGCATTAATAATAAAGAATAGTGGATACATTAAGTTATAAAACGGTTTCAGTTAACAAGCAAAATGCTGACAAAAAGTGGCTCTTGGTTGACGCTGAAGGAAAAACTCTAGGGAGATTGTCATCAGAAGTGGCGAAGCATTTAAGAGGAAAGTACAAGCCTAGCTTTACTCCTCATGCTGATTGCGGAGATAATGTGATTATCATTAATGCTGAAAAAATCAAATTGAGCGGTGAAAAGCTTACTCAAAAGAAGTATGTGAGTCATTCTGGATATCCAGGAGGACAAAAGATCACAACACCTGCCGAGATTCTTGAGAAAAATCCTAAATCTATTGTTGAAAGAGCCATCAAAGGGATGCTACCAAAGAATAGACTTGGAAGAGAAGTTTATAGAAACTTATTTGTATATGAAGGTACTGAGCATCCACACGAAGCTCAGAAGCCAACAAAACTTGAACTTAATTAATTTCATATAACTCATGGAAGTTGTAAATACAATAGGAAGAAGAAAGAAGTCTATTGCTAGAGTTTACCTATCTAAGGGTAAAGGTAAAATTGTTGTAAACAACAAAGATTACACAGAGTATTTTCCTACAGATCCACTTAGATACAGAATCAATCAGCCTTTTGCTTTAACTGATCAAGTTGGAAAGTTTGATATCAAGGCAAACTTGAATGGTGGAGGAATTACTGGTCAAGCTGAAGCGTTGAGATTAGCTATTTCTCGAGCACTTGTTCAATTAGATGAGGAGAACAAGCCGGCATTGAAAGCAGAAGGACTTCTTACAAGAGACCCAAGAATGGTTGAGCGTAAAAAGCCAGGCCAGAAAAAGGCTCGTAAGAAATTCCAGTTCAGCAAGCGTTAATATTTTATTTTTTAATATACCGAAGTTTAGTATCTAAACTGTGAGGATTGCTTAGCACTACCGCACGGTTGATTTCAAACGAGGAAAGTAAACTTTAATCAAATGGGAAAGGTAAATACCAAAGATTTATTAGAAGCAGGTGTGCATTTTGGTCACCTGAAGAGAAAGTGGAACCCAAATATGGCTCCTTACATATTTATGGAGAAAAATGGTATCCACATTATTGACTTAAACAAGACAGTAGCTAAAATTGAAGAATCTGCTGCTGCTTTAAAGCAAATTGCGAAGTCAGGTAAAAAAATTCTTTTTGTAGCCACAAAGAAACAAGCGAAAGACATTGTGGCGGAAAAAGTAAAGAATGTGAACATGCCTTATGTTACTGAAAGGTGGCCAGGAGGAATGTTGACAAATTTTGCAACCATTAGAAAGGCGATTAGAAAGATGTCTCAAATCGATAAGATGGAAGCAGACGGTACATTAAGTACAATGTCAAAGAGAGAAAGACTTCAAGTTTCTCGTCAAAGAGCTAAACTTGAAAAGAACTTAGGCTCTATTTCTGATCTTACTAGATTGCCAGCAGCTTTGTTTATTGTGGATATCAAAAAAGAACATATCGCAATTGCAGAAGCGAAGAAGTTAAACATTCCGACATTTGCAATGGTTGATACCAATAGTGATCCATCAAAAGTGGACTTCGTAATCCCTGCAAATGATGATGCATCCAAATCAATCGAAGCAATTATCGATGTGATGACTAAGGCGATTGCCGAAGGTCTTTCAGAAAGAAAGTCTGATAAAGACAAAATGACGTCTGACAAAAAGAAATCAGAGAAGACGGAAGAGAAAGTAGAGGCAAAAAAGGAAACTAAAGAAGAGCCAAAAAAAGAAACCACTGATACCAAAGAGTCAGAAGCGGTTAAGGCTTAATTTTAAACAACATTTTAATAGAATTGAATCATGAGTATTTCGGCTAGTGATGTAAAAAAACTCCGTGATATTACTGGAGGAGGAATGATGGACTGTAAAAAGGCCCTCGTTGAAGCAGAAGGAGATTTTGATAAAGCAATAGATATTCTTCGAAAAAAAGGACAGAAAGTTGCTGCAAAAAGAGGTGACAGAGACGCAAATGAAGGTTTAGTGATTGCTAAGTCTAATAATTCAGGAAACTCTGGAATTATTGTAACGTTGAACTGTGAAACGGATTTCGTAGCAAAGAATGCTGACTTTGGAGACTTCGCAAACAAAATAGCGGAGATAGCATTAGAGAATCAACCAAACACGGTTGACGAGCTAAAGTCCTTGTCCTATGATAATGGTACTTCAGTACAAGACAAAATTACGGAGCAAGTAGGTAAAATTGGTGAAAAAATTGATATCTCCTACTACGGTCTTATTAATGCAGAGACAGTTGTTGCATATAACCACCCAGGGAATCAAACAGCTTCTTTGGTTGGATTAAACAAGGGAGATGATGCTACTGTAGACGTAGGTAAAGATATTGCTATGCAAATTGCGGCAATGGCGCCTGTAGCTTTAGATGAGTCAGATGTACCTGATGACATTATTCAAAAAGAGCTTGAAATAGGCAAGGAACAAGCAAGAGCTGAAGGTAAACCAGAAGACATGCTTGAAAGAATTGCTCAAGGAAAGCTTAAAAAATTCTACAAAGAAAGTACATTGTTGAATCAGTCATTCATAAAAGACAACAAAATGAGCGTAGCTCAATATTTAAAGTCTTCGAATCAAGATCTTCAAATTACGACTTTTAAAAGAAATTCATTGGCTTAAGCCATTGTAAAGGGAAGTTTTTTACTTCCCTTTTTTTTTGACTATTTTTTTGGCATGAAGTATAAAAGAGTACTACTAAAACTTAGTGGAGAGGCACTAATCGGGGATAAAGGATTTGGTATTGATCATAAAAGACTAATTCAGTACGCTGAGGAGATTAAATCTGCAACAGATGAAGGAATCCAGATGGCCGTGGTCATAGGAGGTGGAAATATATTTAGAGGTATTCAAGGAGAAGAAGGGGGTATTGAAAGAGTTCAAGGTGATTACATGGGTATGTTAGCGACTGTAATTAATAGTATGGCAATTCAATCAGCCCTTGAAAATATAGGAGTTCAAACCAGACTGCTCACAGCCATTAAAATGGAGCAAATTGCTGAACCCTTTATACGAAGAAGAGCTGTACGACACCTAGAAAAAAATAGAGTCGTAATCTTTGGAGCAGGTACCGGTAACCCATACTTCACCACTGACACGGCAGCTTCCCTAAGAGCAATTGAGATTGAGGCAGAAGTAATCCTCAAAGGGACTAGAGTAGATGGTATTTACACTGCCGATCCTGAAAAAGATACATCCGCTACTAAATACAATAGAGTTTCATTCGAAGAAGTTTATTCAAAAGGCCTGAGCGTAATGGACATGACGGCTTTTACCCTATGTCAAGAAAACCGATTGCCAATCATAGTTTTTGATATGAATAAACCTGGGAATTTGAGAAATGTTTTAGAAGGAGAGGAAGTTGGAACACTAGTCGATGTTCAATAACCAAATGATATTTTATCATTTTCTCTTTTTTAGAAATTACCCACATAAAATCATGATCTTTCCATAAGATCCAAATTAAGTAATAACCTCTTGAAAATTAGCATAATAAATTTACTTTTGTAACTCACTTATTAACGTAATTTTGGTATGAAAAAATTGAGTAAATTCATTCTTCCTGCATTATTTCTAGTTGCTTGTGGAGGTTCAGTAGAAGTAGATCCTAATATGAAAGCTTTCATGGATGAGATTAGCAAAACTAATAGCATGATGGATGCTATTTCTAAGTATGGTGCTAATCCTGATATGGAAACAGATTTAGATCTATATGAAATCAAAGAACCAACTGTTAGCAGCGTTGCTGATAAGAGTGGAAAGAAGTGTTACATGATGAATGTAAAGCACGGAATTTTAGATAGCAACTGCGAAGTTTGCTGGAGCGGAGACAAGGTTGAGTCAGTGACTTATGTTGAAAGCTAATCTTAACAAAATATTTTAAAAGAAGCCTCTGATCATTCAGGGGCTTTTTTATTTGCCAAAGTTTGATTGCGAAATTTCAATGAGCTGTCAAGATTTCATAGCTTTTTTGAAACAGTAATAAGTTTTTATCCAATTCATGAATTCTTGGGAATATGCTTATATTAGTGGCAAAAATTCTGTTTTCATGAACGAAGAAGTTGATCTTGCAATCGATGTAGCCAAAGAAGCAATGTCGAATTCCATTCAGCACCTCGAAGCAGGTCTGGTTAAAATACGTGCGGGAAAAGCAACACCTAGTATGTTGGATAGCGTGAAAATTGACTATTATGGAAGTACGGTGCCGCTTACTCAGGCTGCGAATGTCAATACATTAGATGCAAGAACATTAACCATTCAACCATGGGAAAAATCATTGATCGAAGAAATTGAAAGAGGCATTATCAACGCAAACTTAGGTTTAGCACCACAAAATAATGGTGAATCAATTCTTATCAATGTTCCAGCACTCACCGAGGAACGGAGAAAAGACTTAGTGAAACAAGCCAAAGCTGAAGGTGAGAATGCAAAAGTGAGTATAAGAAATGCCAGACGAGACGCCAATGATGCGATCAAGAAACTTCTTAAAGATGGTCTCGGAGAAGATATGGCTAAAGACGCTGAAGATAGCATTCAGAAACAAACAGATTCTTTTATTGCTCAGGTAGATACTCTAGTAGCGGCAAAAGAAAAAGATATTATGACTGTTTAATTCTGATTTAGGTCAGTTTTCCCAAACCTTTGTTCCTTCAGAGCAATTTTTGCAAATATCAATCTCACTACGTCCTTTTAGAATGCTGTTTCTTAGGTGATTATATGTGTCGCTTTTCCATATGCTTTTGAAGGAAGACTGTTTTAGATCACCTAGTTGGTGTTGAGCATCTTTATCAAAACAACAAGGTACAATTCTACCATCCCACGTAATTACGCACGAGTTCCACATACGCCAACAGTGACTTTCGAGATTATTCTTAATCTCGTATTTTCCGTCTTTGTTTTTTCGATATCTTGAATAACGTTCTTGAACAGGAATCAAAGGGTTCCCATTTTCATAATCATAGACCTGCGCTGTTTTCAGAGCAAGATCAACTTTGTATTTTTTGGCCAATTTTTTAACCTCTGGTATTTGATGCTCATTCGGACGAACTACGAGAAACTGAAGTAACACATAAGGTTTTCTTGATTTCAACTCAGCCTTAGCCTTTGTGATATTTTCAATACCCTGAATTACCTTTTCTAGCTTGCCGTTTTTTCTGTAAGATTCATAAGTTTTTTGATCGGTTCCATCGATTGAAATGATTAAGCGATCCAATCCCGACTCAACAGTTTTCAATGCATTTTCATAATCCAGAAAATGTGCATTTGTTGATGTGGAAGTATATATTTTTTTTCTTGAGGCTATTTGAACCATATCCAGAAATTTTGGATTGATGAAAGGTTCTCCCTGAAAATAGAACGTCAGATATATCAAGTGCTTTTCCAATGATTCAATGGACTCTTTGAAAAAGGACTCTTTGAGGTTTCCGGTCGGACGGGTAAATTGCTTCAAACCGCTCGGGCATTCTGGGCAGCCTAAATTGCAAGCCGTGGTTGGCTCAAATGCTACGCTTCTTGGCAAGCCTGCATGATAGGACTTTTTCCTAAACTTGGAATAAAAGTAGCTTCCAATAAGCAATTGATTGTTAATGGCCTTTCTTAAGCTCAGTTTGGAGAGCAAGTTGAGTTTGTCATATAGTTTAGCGCTTACCATCAAACTGTCCGTTTTGCCCATGCCTTTTCATAAACCCATTTTCCTATGAATTCAAAGGATCTCGCGTTTAAAGGGAACTCAAATAATACATGAATGAAACTTAAGACAAAGGCCATTATGAAGCCAATATGATAGTCATAAGCATAGATGCTAATGAATACAAGCCATAATACAATAGAAATGATCATGCGCTTCTTCGCTATCTTATGCCACTTGATTGTAGCTGTTTTAGAGAACCAGTTTAGATAATGATAGGTGTAGGCAAATGCTAAGAAGACCTGCAATTTAATACCAGTAGCAGAAATGATTGAAAAGTCTTTCCCTTTGTTCATACCAATGAACTTTGAAGTTTCATCTAAAACATAGAGAAAATTACTTTTTACCATGTTGTCTTTAATATATTCATTGAGTCCAATGGATTTATAGTCAACATCAATAAACATTAAAATAAAGGGTATTGAAATAAAAAGCAATACACTTGCATATCCAGGGGCACTACTGGATTTTATCGCACCGTATAGCATAAAGGCAGCCGTGAAAAGATATACATGAATAAAAGTTGGTAGCAGCACCACAAAGGCGAGCCTGTAAAACGGGAGGTATGACATTAGGAAACAAACGAATATAGCAAGACCCGAGCATATCAGGCGAACTTTAAGTTCTTTGAACAACAAAAAGCAAATGGCAGTGATAAAAGCAGCCAGAATCAGTAGGTCTCCCACTTTGCTAATAGGAACAACAAACTCATTTAAAATATGGTTGCTGAGGTCAGGGTCCATGGTGCTTTGGCCCAAGTCAGATATCAAGAACCCATATAATACCGGTGCAATGCATATGCCAATGGACAGCGCTATGAGGATACGGACCGGTCCTTTGTGCTTACCTGGAATAAAATAGTTTTTTTCTTTGAGCCAATTAATCTCAGTTAAGTAATGCAACGGCCCTAAAACAGCATATGAAAATAAAAACAACCTAAACGGTATAATTAAAGCCGCAATTAAGGATAGTACGATTAGAAAAATGTTGAGAAAATCGATTTGTTGACCTTTCACATTTCAAATTTATGAAGTTTTGCCACAAATCAAGAGTCACTTAACTGTTACGATGCCCAAGCGTCCTTAATGATTCTAACGAAATACTCAAAACAGCAATCTTCTTTTACTTCTTAGAATGTCTTTGGTCATATTTCTAAGCGTGATACTGGCATCCATAATTAAATCAGGATCAGCAGGAAAAGGAAGAGGTTTTATTTTAATCAATTTCCTAGATGTGTCTGAAAGAGCCCTTAGATCACCCTGAGCCGTACCCCATCTGTGCTCAAAAAAAGAATCAGCCGCTATCGGGGAAGACTCCATAACTTGATTTGTTTCTAAATCTATAAATTCAATTATTCCAGAGATCCTCGCAGTTTTTCTCATTTGTCTTTCAGTAACCTTAGCGGTGATAATCTTAAATTTTGGCTTCTTGATATCATTACCTAGTGAATCTTTCATCACATTTCCTTTGTCATCCAAAACATATTCCCAACCATCTTTGATTTCCTTTGAATCTGTGTAAATGATTTCTTTTGGGAGATTTGGAGATACATTTAGCACTTGCATTTTAAGGTTGATGTTGTAATGGTAATTCAGTCCTTCCTGCTCGTTTAAATCAAAATTAACCCACTCTGAACTTAAGTCTTCTACTGTCATTCTTTTAATTTCTGCTTCAAAATTGGGTGGTAGTTTTATCCCGCTGGCATTGTTTATCACGAAAAGAGCATTGCTGGTTCCTTCAAAACGGGCATTTGAAATTTTCTGATCCACGTCCTTGTAATCAGAATAGTAGCTTTTTACCTTCAGAAAATTATCATATGCTATGCGAGCATTACCTCTTCCGCCTTCGTTCATTTTCTTTTCTCCATGCGCATAGAAGTATTCCGCTGCATTTTTTTTGGCATTGATGACATCATTATCATAATCCTTAAATGTGATGGCTTTGGGAGTAAAAGGTAAGCCTTGCACAAGCTCCTGTCTTCTTTTTAAAGCTGAATAGCGCTCAAAGATTTCGTCCCAAACATCCGGTCGACCCTCCTTTTTCAAGAAGGTAATTCTGTTCTCATCCTGGGTGTTGGCGTTGACATAAGCTTCTTCCAGAATATTGATGTATTTCATCTTATCTGGATTCCTTTTTAACTTTTTAACCGCTATTCTAAGCGCAGTATCATAATCGCCATTGACCAAACGACTGTTGGCACACCCTAACACTGACATTATCATACAAACCAAAACAAAATGTACAAGTGTTTTCATAACTCTAATTTTAGCATTAGTAAGTTCATTGACAAATATGGTACCAAAATTAAACTGTTAAACAATTTTATACAAGCAATAGGCTTTCTTATCGACTGATTGTCATAAAGTTTATGAAATTCGTGAAATATTAAGAAAAAAGACACGTTCTGAAAATCCGGATTCGAGAAAGGACCCATATTTTAGGTAACAAGCAGCACATAGTCAGTCTGATAAATTCTGAAGTACATGAGTTTAAGTTTTCTTTAGGAAGGTAGTCTTCAATAGTGCTGTCTTTTTCATACCTTCGGCCTTCAATTATTTTGAGGACTTAATTTGGCACAGTTCATTCTTAAAAATAGAATCTTACTCTTAGCACTTTTGCTCATAGCTACTGTGTTTATGGCTTATCAGGCAAAAATTGGCTTAAGAGCTTCATACGGTGTTCCTCGTTTACTTCCAGAGACGGACTCGACTTATCTAAGTTATGTAGATTTTAGGAGTGAATTTGGTGAACAAAAGTTGATCTATGTTTTAGGAGTGGATAAAGATCCTTTGGAGGATATAGGACTCTTTACAAGTTGGCAAAAGCTGGGAGAAGAAATCAACAAGATAAGCGGAGTAGACACCGTATTATCGGTAGCTAACAATCTTCCTTCTGTTGTCAAGGATACTGCCCTAAAAAAGTTCGATTTTTCTCCTATAATTTCAAAAACTGAACTTCCCAAAACGGCAGCTGAACTCACAGAATACGCTGAGGCGGTATACAATTTGCCCTTTTATAAAAACCGACTTTATAACGACACCTCTGGTTCAAGTTTAATGTTTGTGACAATCGATTCTGATCTATTCCTTTCGAATAAAAGGAGCGAGATGATTGTCCCCATATTCGAGCAGGTAGAAATATTTGAGAAAGACACAGAACTGAAAGTACATCTAACGGGACTGCCTTATATCCGAACGGTAATGAGAGACATGGTGCAATCAGAAACGCTGCTTTTTATTATTCTAGCGTTTTTAGTAACAACGCTGGTTCTATTTCTCTTCTTTAGGACCAAGAACCCGGTGTTCGCTTCTTTGACAGTGGTTTTGATTGGAGTTGTATGGTCCTTGGGATCTCTTCCCCTTTTTGGTTATGAGGTAAATGTAATCACTAGCTTGATACCCCCACTTATTATCGTAATTGCAGTTCCAAATTGTATTTATCTGATTAATAAATATCATAGTGAGTACAAGAGTTCTCAGGATAAGGAAGCCTCCCTTATTAAGATGATTAAGAAAATTGGTAGTGCAACTTTACTTACCAACTTGACTACCGCGATGGGCTTTTTCACCTTCGTTTTTACCGAGAGTACCATCCTGAAGGAATTTGGTATAGTCGCGGCTTTTAATGTGATTTGTTTATTTATCATTTCTATTGTCACAATACCCATTATACTAAGCTATGTCAAACCTCCGACTGACAGACACCTTAAACACTTAGATCATTCATGGGTCCAAGCGATTATTGATTTGCTTGTTCGTACCGTTAGTAGTTACAGAAAATTCGTATACCTAATAACCGTGGTCATTGTGATTATCGGAGTTATTGGAATTTCAATGATTGAAACAACAGGCAATATGACAGATGATTTACCGGAAAATCATAAAGTAATTGATGACTTGAAATGGGCCGAAAATCAATTCAAAGGGGTAATGCCTTTTGAAGTAGTTGTTGATACTAGAAAGAAGAACTATGTGAAAAAGGATCATATTTTGAAGAAAATTGATCAATTGCAAAGTGCCCTAATCAAAAGAAAGGAATTTTCCGCTCCACTATCTGTTGTTGAAGGAATGAAGTTTATCAAACAAGCTTTTTACAACGGTGATCCTAAGAAGTATGACTTAATTAGTAAAAGAGAAAAGGTCTTTTTTAATTCTTACTTGAATGATAACAATATGATCGATAGCAATTGGTTATATAGCTATGTAGATACTAATTGGCAAAGGGCAAGAATTAATTTTAATATTAAAGATATTGGAACAAAAGAAATGGATAAGCTCCTAGTCGATATCCAATCGGATGTAGACTCAATTTTTTCTCCAAGAAAATACGATGTTGCTTTCACTGGCCCTAGTCTTGTGTTCTTAAAGGGTACAACTTATCTGAGTATGAACCTGTTCATTAGTCTGGGAATTGCTATTGGAGCGGTAGCCTTGTTAATGGCTTTATTGTTTAGGTCTTTGAGAATGATTTTCATTTCGTTAATCACTAATTTTCTTCCCTTGATACTGACGGCTGCGGCAATGGGCTTTTTTGAGGTGCCTATCAAGCCTTCTACGATTCTTGTATTCTCAATTGCCTTTGGAATATCTGTTGATGATACCATACATTTCCTGGCAAAATATCGGCAAGAGCTGAAGGCAACCGGTCATATGGGGATGGCCGTACTTACATCTTTAAAGGAGACAGGAGTAAGTATGATGTACACTTCATTTATCCTGTTCTTTGGATTTTCAGTGTTCATTTCTTCGGATTTTGGCGGTGCTCAATCATTGGGTTTCTTAGTTTCTTTCACACTACTTGTGGCAATGCTTGCCAATCTCTTTATTCTACCATCCTTTTTACTATCTCAGCATAAATCTGACAAGAAAAAAACACATAAAAACCGAAAGGTACCTGTAAATGCTAAAAATTAGATTATGAAAGGAATTATTTTAGCAGGCGGTTCAGGAACACGTTTGTATCCAATCACAATGGCAATAAGTAAGCAAATTATGCCTATTTATGATAAGCCAATGATTTATTACCCGCTTTCAATATTAATGATAAGTGGTATCCGTGAAATTTTGATCATTTCGACACCAAATGACCTTCCTCAGTTTGAAAGGCTTTTAGGCGATGGCTCAAAATATGGTTGTAAATTCTCATATAAAATCCAGGAAGTACCGAATGGATTGGCTCAGGCATTTGTAATAGGAGAAGAATTCATTGGGGATGATGATGTAGCTTTAATTTTGGGAGATAATATCTTTTATGGTTCTGGTATGTCAAAGAAACTCCAAAGCCTCAATCAACCTAAAGGCGGAATTGTATTTGCATATCATGTTTCGGACCCTGAAAGGTATGGAGTAGTGGAATTTGATGCCAATCAAAAAGCCATTTCAATTGAGGAAAAACCAGAGCACCCCAAGTCAAATTTTGCAGTTCCTGGATTGTATTTTTATGATAACAATGTGGTTGAAATTGCGAAAAACTTAAAACCAAGTGCTAGAGGGGAGTACGAAATCACTGATGTTAACAAAGAATATCTTAGAAGAGATGAATTGAGTGTTGCCATTTTGGATAGGGGCACAGCTTGGCTGGACACAGGAACATTTGCATCTCTCATGCAGGCTTCACAGTTTGTGCAGGTGATAGAAGAAAGGCAGGGCCTTAAAATTGGGTGCATTGAGGAATGTGCGTACCGAATGAATTATATCAATAATGATCAGCTCACAGAGTTAGCTAAACCACTGATGAAGAGTGGGTATGGGGATTATCTTATTGGTCTTATACAATGATTGAACAGAAATCGAGCCTTAAAGCTTTGGTAAATGAACTGGAAAAGCGCTCGCAAGAGTTTATTCAAGGCTTGCAACCAAAATCACTTTATGAGCCTCTAGAGTATTTTTTAAACCTTGGCGGCAAAAGGATTCGTCCTATTTTGGCGGTGGCAGCGTATCAATCGTTTGGAAAAAGAACTAACGAGGAAGTTTTACCTGCTGCAATCGCTTTAGAACTCTTCCATAATTTTACATTGATCCATGATGATATTATGGACAATTCACCATTGAGAAGAGGAGAGGTAACCGTTCATGAAAGATGGTCAACAAATACGGCCATTCTTTCAGGTGATGTCCTTCTAATCAAGGCCTATCAAATGTTGGATTTGATTTCTGAAGAATATAGGCTTCCTGTGTATAAAGCTTTCAATAGAATGGCAGAATTGGTATGTCAGGGGCAGCAATATGACATGGATTTCGAAGATAGAAAGGAGGTCAGTCTTTCCGAGTATCTCGAGATGATTGAGCTGAAAACAGCTGTTTTACTGGGATGTTCCATGCAGGTCGGAGGCATCGTAGCAGGTTTGGAGGCTGAAGTGGTGAAAAAGCTTTACAATGCTGGTGTCGCAGCAGGAATCGGATTTCAAATACAGGATGATTATCTTGACGCTTATGGTGATCCCGCTAAATTTGGAAAGGAAATTGGAGGAGATATAAAGTCCAGGAAAAAGACCTTTCTTTATTTAAAGGCCTTAGAACTTGCCGATAAAAATGATCAAGATACCATGAGATCTTTATTTGCGAATAAAGATCTTGAGATTGTGAGGCAGACATTGGCGATTTATGATAAATATGATATCCGAGGAAGAGTTTCGAAGGAAGCTGATGAATATCTGACCAAGTCCCTCAATATTTTAGAGTCCTTGAATCCTGAACTTGATTATCTGGCGGTATTTATCAAAGACTTGTACGACAGTCGTCAATGACTAAACTAAATCCTGTAAAGCATCCTGCAGTTTGTTAAACCTAAATTGGAATCCAGCGGTTTTAATTTTTGAATTATCAACTCTTGAACCTTCTAAGATGATTTGGGCCATTTCACCGAGCATCATTTGAAGCCCAAATGCGGGGACATTAGGTAAAAAATAAGGCTTGCCGAGAGCGGCAGCCAATTGTGCTGTAAATTCTTTGTTGTTTACGTGCTCATCGGCTGCTGCATTAAAAATGCCTGGTTTATCAGGGTTCTCTAATGCAAAAACAAACATTTCAACAAGGTCATCAATATGGATCCAAGGCATCCATTGCTTGCCAGAGCCAACAGCTGCACTCAAACCCAGTTTAGCTGGAGGTAAAAGCTTTTCAAGTGCCCCACCTTCTGCACTTAATACCACTGATATTCTCAGGATTGATGTTGGGATATTTATTTCTGAGAATCTCGAAACACTTTTTTCCCATGCTGCACAGACTTCGCCAAAAAAATCATCTGCAGGAAACACAGATTCTTTCATTATTTCACTCGAAGTCCTAAGACCATAGTATCCAACAGCAGACGCTGAGATAAAACTTTTCAAATCAGCGGCTTTTTGAGCGCTTTCAAATAAGAGTTCAGTAGTTTTCACACGGCTTTGAAGAATCTCTTTCTTATAAGCTTCAGTCCATTTCTTGGAGACCGTAGCACCTGCGAGATGAATAATATGGTCAACCTCATGAAACGCCTCGCGCTCCATGTAATTTTTCTTATAATCCCATTGATAAGTCTTTACAGGGCCTTCTTTTTTAGTTCGGCTCAAATGAATTACCTCATAATTTAGTTTTAAAAGGCGCTCGGTTAATTTTCTACCGACCAATCCACTACCACCAGTAATCAATACCTTTGTCATAATGATGAATCTTAAGCAATATATTTCATCTCACTTACCAAATGAAATAAATGGTTACGAGTTGTTCAATCAGTTTCTTTCTGAAACAAAAGAACAGCTTAAAAAAGACGCTCTCCTTCAAGGATTCCAATTGAACTTATCAAATGAGATAACAAATTACAAGGAATTATTGTTTGAATTACAAAATCAACTTAACGAAATGCTTGAAAATCGTAATTCTAAAATTTTAAAGGGACTTCTTTACCAAACAGATGTCAATGAGCATGATTTAATGAAAAATTTTGAAAAAACCCCAATAGAAGATCATTCTGAAATTTTGGGAAAAATGATCGTTGAAAGAGCTCTAAAAAAGGTCTTGACCAGATATTATTTTAAGAACTTGGAATGACGTAAAATAATAGCTTTTTGCAAATTGATGATTGCTTTTTTTTGCTACATTTTGGCCTTTACTTCGCTGTTAAAAAATCGTAGATTTGCTTGAATACTTCTGAAAAATGGATAAACACTCTTATCTGAGTAATGGGGATTTGAATGCAATTGAGGATTTATATAACCTCTATAAAAAAGATCCTGACAGCGTTGATTATGGATGGCAAAAGTTTTTTGAAGGGTTTGAATTAGCCACAAAAAACTATGAAACGGACTACTCTGGAGACTTGAATTTCGATAAGGAGTTCAAAGTACTAAATCTGATTGATGGATATCGATCAAGAGGGCATCTGTTCACAAAAACAAACCCTGTAAGAGAAAGACGCAAATACATTCCAACGCTTGAAATAGAAAACTTTGGATTAGAAGAAAAAGATTTAAAAACAGTTTTTCAAGCAGGCAAAGAAGTAGGCATTGGTCCTGCAACTCTTGAGGACATTATAGCGCATCTAAAATTAGTCTATTGTGAATCAATTGGTGTAGAGTATATGTACATCAGAATTCCTAAAGTGGTCGATTGGATCAAGTCCAAATTGCATGAAAATAGTAATCATCCCTCCTTTTCTGCGGATCAGAAAAAGCACATTTTGGATAAACTAAATGAGGCGGTGATCTTTGAGAGCTTTATGCACACCAAATTTGTTGGCCAAAAGAGATTTTCTTTAGAGGGAGCCGAGTCTTTAATTCCTGCGCTAGATACTTTAGTGGAGACGGCTGCCGATAATGGTGCAGAAGAATTTGTATTTGGTATGGCTCATAGAGGGCGTTTAAACGTATTGGCCCATATTTTCAATAAAAACTATAGTGATATATTCACGGAGTTTGAGGGAAAAGACTACGAAGACAAAATGTACGAGGGTGATGTTAAATATCACCTAGGGTTTTCTACTGATAGAAAAACTAAAAGTGGTAAGAATGTTCATTTGAGTATTGCAGCAAACCCTTCACATCTCGAAGCAGTAGATCCAGTGGTGGAAGGTGTTGTCAGAGCAAAAGTAGATCACAAGTACGATAATGATTATTCTAAAATAGTACCTGTTTTAATCCATGGTGATGCTTCTATTGCAGGGCAAGGTGTTGTCTATGAAGTTGTTCAAATGGCGCAATTGGAAGGTTATAAAACAGGAGGTACCATTCACATAGTCATAAACAATCAAGTTGGTTTTACAACAAACTATTTGGATGCTAGGTCAAGTACTTATTGCACTGATGTTGGTAAGGTCACACTGTCCCCAATATTTCATGTGAATGGAGATGATCCAGAAGCACTTTCTCATGTTATGAGAATTGCGGTCGAATACCGTCAAAAGTTTCAAAAAGATGTTTTCATAGATCTTCTTTGTTACAGAAAATATGGTCATAATGAAGGAGATGAGCCACGGTTTACGCAACCTCTTCTCTACAAGAAAATTGCAAGACATCCGAATCCCAAGAAAATATATTCTGAGCGGCTGATTGAAGAAGGTGTAATTACGGCTGAGTTTGCTAAAGACATAGAGAGAAAGTTAAAAAATAAACTAGATGGAGAATTGGATTTGGCCAAGGCCAATGATACTCAAAAAATTGGCTCACATCTGAATGGGTCATGGAAAGGTCTTCGCCAAGGGACTGTTGCAGATTTTGAAAAAGAGGTTGACACAAAGGTGGACTTGAAGAAGCTTCAAAAAATTGCAAAAACCATTAATGAACTACCATCCGATAAGAAGTTCTTCAAAAAGATTGAAAAGGTTTTTAATGACCGCAGAACAATGATCGCTGAAGATCGATTGGATTGGGGTACAGCAGAGACTTTGGCATATGCCACACTTTTAACTGAAAACCACAGCATCAGATTTAGTGGTCAAGATGTTGAGCGGGGAACATTCTCTCACCGCCATGCGATATTAAAAATTGAGGACTCTGAGGAAGAATATTCACCTTTGAATTTCATTCAGAAAAAGCAGGGCAGATTTCAGATATACAATTCTTTGCTTTCAGAATATGGGGTGCTAGGGTTTGATTATGGATACGCTATGGCATCACCAAATGATTTGGTTGTTTGGGAAGCTCAATTTGGTGATTTTAGCAATGGGGCTCAGATTATTTTTGATCAATTTATAAGTTGTGCAGAGGAAAAGTGGAAGAGAATGAGTGGCATTGTTTTAATGCTGCCACATGGATATGAAGGCCAGGGAGCAGAACATTCCAGCGCGCGAATGGAGAGATACTTACAGCTTTGCGCAGAAGGAAATATGCAAATGGTTAATTGCACAACTCCAGCGAATCTATTTCACGTTTTGAGGAGACAATTAAAAAGAGACTTCAGAAAGCCTTTAGTCATTTTCACGCCTAAAAAGCTTCTGAGATATCCAACATGCATATCCACCATGGATGAATTGGCAAATGGAACATTTAAAGAAATTATTGATGATGAGCTACCTGTAAAGTCTGTTGAAACCATTGCTTTTTGTTCTGGAAAGATCTATTACGACTTATTAGAAAAGAGGAATGAGATTGGAGATAAGAGTATTGCTTTAGTGCGAATGGAGCAACTCTATCCGCTTCCATCTACTCAATTGGAAAAAATCATCAAAAAATACAAAGGAGCCAAAAGATTGCTTTGGGTTCAGGAAGAGCCTAAGAATATGGGGGCATGGTCTCATATTCTTCGACATTTTAGTGACTTTGACTTGGAGGTCATTGCTAGACCATCAAGTGGGGTAACAGCCACTGGGTCTCCAGAAAGACATTTAGAAAGACAAAACAATTTATTAGAAGACGTTTTCAAATATAGTGTTGTAAACGCATAATTTTGAGATTATGATCCTAGAAATGAAAATCCCGAGTCCGGGAGAAAGTATCACAGAAGTAGAAATAGCCCAATGGCTTGTGGAGGATGGAGATTATGTGGAAAAAGATGATCCTATAGCCGAAGTCGATTCTGATAAGGCAACACTAGAATTGCCAGCTGAGGAATCAGGAACCATTACCAGACTTGCTAATGAGGGGGATGTGATCGAAGTTGGAGCAGTGGTTTGTAAAATTGACACCTCTGCAAAACCTCCAAAAAATACTAAACCGAAAGAGGAAAAAGCTCCTGTAGCGGCAGCAGTTGAAAAGAAGGAAGAGCCACAGAAGGCAACTGTATCTAACGCTGTCAAGGCTACTCCTGTCGCAAAGCAGATGATTTCTCAAAATGGGATTAACCCTTCTAAAATTAAAGGTTCAGGTGAGGGAGGTCGAATTAAGAAGGTGGATATAGAACAATATCTAGCAGGAGGAATTTCTGATGACCAAGTTCTGGTTGGTTGGGGCGGATCCCGAGATGATGAGCGAAAGAAGATGAGCTCTCTCCGGAGAAAAATAGCCAAAAGATTGGTTTCTGTTAAAAATGAAACGGCTATGCTCACCACCTTCAACGAAGTTGACATGAGTGGTATCATGGAGATTCGCAAAAAGTATAAGGATAAATTTAAAGAACAACATGGCGTAGGCCTAGGGTTCATGTCTTTCTTTACAAAAGCTTGTTGTGAAGCCCTTCGACTTTATCCAGCCGTTAATTCGATGATTGATGGAGAGGAAATGGTTAGTTATGACTATGTAGATATGGGTATTGCCGTAAGTTCACCCAAAGGTTTAATGGTTCCTGTTGTGCGCAATGCTGAAACACTTTCTTTAGCAGAAATAGAGTCTGAAATAAAAAGATTGGCAGTAAAGGCAAGGGATGGGAAAATTACGCTAGACGAAATGACCGGAGGTACTTTTACAATTACCAACGGTGGTGTTTTTGGTTCCATGCTAAGTACACCGATCATAAACCCTCCACAAAGTGCTATTCTTGGAATGCATAATATCGTTGAGCGACCGATTGCTGTTAACGGTAAAGTAGAAATACGCCCTATCATGTACGTAGCGCTTAGTTATGATCACAGAATAATTGACGGAAAGGAATCTGTAAGTTTCTTATATAAGGTTAAGGAAATGTTGGAGAATCCTGTCAAAATGATCTTTGGGGCAAAAGAACCTGTTGAGGTTTTGTTGAAACTGTAAGGACCCTGTTGGCAAATAAATAGGTCAATCGGATTTGACTATATTTGCATACGCTCATCGTTAGCGCAATCTGTAAAACCATGAGACATATTAAGGCGAAAATCTTTCTAGCCTGTGTGATATTGCAATTCCCAGTATTCGGTCAAAATTCAGAGTATTTCTATGATAGGTCTGATGTTTCCGACAATTTGACTAAGGAGAACATGAATAAGATGTATATCACAAATGCAGAATTCAAACCCCTAGTCCAAATTGCTTTAGCAAATGATGAAATACATGCAGTGACTACACTGAAACAACCGCTTAGAATGTTTTATGATCAGTGGAGAAAAGAGGAGAGCACATCAAAGCATAGATGGGAATGGAAAGATGCTTTAGAAGAAAATCCAAACCACTACTTTTGTTTGTCTTATCGAATGGTTTTTGATGATTCATTGGCGGCTTGTTGGAGAACAAAGGTTTACAAAGATGATTTTCTTAATACCAAGACTTTTGATCACATAATTTGGGATGCTCCATCAAGAATGAGATACAGACCCACAGATGCCTACCGGTCCGATGCATATTTTCCTTTATTCGGTTTTCTTAAAGCTGTAGCCCATCGTTTGGAAGAAGGAGCGCATGACGTGTCGATTTCGGTGACGGTAGGTGCTAAGTATTGCCGGTCAGTATATGATGTTAAGGATACGAAATTAGGAACTGCTGAATTCAAGCTGTACTTGTTTCAAGAAGTACTTGATCAATTACAAGAATTATGAGGTTTTCGCTAATAGTAATGTTGATTTGGGCTCAATTGTCTTATGCACAAGACGATCGCTTAGTCATGCAAACAGGTCACTCTGAAATGCTTACAGTAATGGCGTTTGATGAAACAGGCAAATTCTTAGCAACTGGTTCTAAAGATCGAAGTGTCATTGTAAGAGATGCTAAAAAAGGTATCATTCTAGAAAGGTTAAGAGGTCATACCGAATCGGTGGTTTATACAAAGTTCTTGAGCTCAAAAATTCTTTTGAGTGTTTCTTCAAATGAATCAATTTTGTGGGATTTCCAAACTGGAAAATCGTTGTCAGTCATTGACAGAGGAGTCCGAAGAGATTTTCATGTAACAGCCAATAAACACGCGGAGATATTTTTTTTAGTATATGAAGGGAAATTAAACTTATGGAGACCTGAAAGGGGCACAGTTACCGAAATCAATCTTCCTGATGAAATGTCAAATGTCGAGAGTATTAGGTCTGTAGCTGATTCAGGTGAACTCATTCTCGAGATGGAGAACTATTCTGTCCTATGGGATGTGAATAAGCAAAGTAAAATCAAAGAGTTTGCCCATCAAACTGAAATTTTACATTCCTGGGTCGATTTAAAAAGCAACACGTATTTCGTTTGTAACAATTACTTAAGCATACAAAGCTTTGATATAGAAACGGGAAAACTAAAGCGAGGTGGATTTTCCCTTGATTTCATGAATGGAGTAAATCATGACGCTCGCCACACTAAATTCAGTGTGGAGGATGATAAAGTTGCAGTAGCGAATGGTAAGGAGTTTTCAATACATTCGATCAGCAATCGAAATCAAGAAAGCCAAAACAGGATTGAGTCCTCCCGAAACTTTCAAATTACGGCATTAGCAATAAACCCTACAAAGAAATGGTTTGTTGCTGCGGTTCGCTATAAACTGAATCGTGAAACAGGTCCAATTGCAATGCGGAATAAAGAAGACCATTATGAATACGAATTGCGCTATTTTAACCTTAAAACAGGTTATGAAATAAGATCATTTGCAGAATTCTCACCCAATTTCAAAAATATCCGTTTTAGTCACAACGGCAGAAAAATTGCTGTGGTGGGTGAAAAGTCGGTCTTAGTTTGGAGTGCTTCTAATCTTAACAATCCCGTTTTAAATGATGTTCCGTGGGCTAGGCAAAATGATGCTGTATACTGGAGTCCTGATGATAAGGTTATTGCTTTTGGAGGAAAAAGGCGGAACTACTCTTTTGCATGGCAATTGAGAGATGGAAAAGTGAGAAAATTGACAGATCATTTTGATTATTTGTTTGACACAGAGTGGAGTAGATATCTTACCATTTCTTCAGACTATACACGAATTGTTGGAAGCGGGAGAGTACATAATTTAAAAACAGGAGAACACATTTCTTCTTTCAATTTGGAAAGAAAAATGTATTCTGGATCTTTAATACCCCAGAAACAATGGAGTCGAGAGCTTCCTGAGAAGGAGCCTATTCGGGCAATTTCAACAAACGGGAAACTACTCGCTACAACTCAAGTTCTGCACCATAATGAGTACACGCACTACGTTAATCTCATTGATATTGATGAATCTCAACATTTAGGCGTTCTGCGTCAGTTTGATGGTGAATCGAGTGATGGTTTTTATCACAGGGATGAATTTCACCTGGAGTTCAGCCCAAACGATAGCATTTTAGCAGTTTCAGGAGTGAACATCGATCTCATAGATGTGCCAGAATTTAAAGAATTATATAAAATCGGAGGAGACAAATCAAAAGACTACTTCGGAGAAATGAGTTTTAGTTTTGATGGTAAGTTTTTAGCCGTTTCTGGGCGCAATAATAAAGTAACTATCATCAATCCAAAATCAGGAAAAATCATAAAAGAATTGAACGGTCATTCTGACGAGGTTATCTCCGTTCACTTCAAACCGAATTCTTATACTCTTGCAAGCTTAGGAGAGGATGATCTCATCATTTTTTGGGATGTTGTCAAAGGAGAAAGAATTGCTACGCTCATTTTAGAGGAGCGTGGATTTTTTGTGGTAACACCTGATAACTACTACTATTCCACAAAGTCTTCTTTGAATAGAGCAGCCTTTCGTTCAAAATCAGGGATTCATCTCTTCAAACAATTTGATTTGAAATACAATCGTCCAGATATTCTAATGGAAAGGTTAGATATGGCTTCTGCTAAGCAAATTGAAATCATGAATTTAGCATATCAGAAACGGCTGAAGAAATATGGCTACACTGAGGAGGATGTGAATGAATTTGGTATCAATGAGCCTCCTTCTATATCCATTAACTCCGATGAACTGCCAATTGCAGTTGAGGAAGATAGTGTCAAAATAAAGATTGAAGCAAAATCATTTAGAAAGGTGACAAGCATTCAAGTAACGGTGAATAGCGTGCCCCTGCCCATCATCCCAGTTCGACCATCAAATCATATTCATAAAGAACTGGCAATTTGTCTTACTCCTGGTAAGAACCTAATTGAAGTGGGTTGTTCGGATGACCGAGGAGTAGAAAGCTTTAAGCAGGTACACACGGTCTATTGCAATGTTAAAAAATCACCGAACTTGTATTTGGTTACTGTTGGCATATCCAACTACAAAGATGAAAGAATGAACTTAGAATTTGCCGCCAAAGATGCTCAGGACTTGGCCTCAGCGATGCACGACAACTCTTACTACACAAAAAAACACACTCTTATTGTCAAAGATGAAGATGTGGATTTAGATCTGCTGAATAAGGTGTCGGATTTCATTGAAGACGCCAAACCAGAAGACATGATTTTAATGTATTATTCTGGACACGGAATTTTGGACAAAGACTTTAATTACTACTTGTCTACACATCATTCCGATTACGGTGATCCCAAAACAGGAAGTTTGCCATACGAGGATTTTGAGAACCTATTGAGGTCAACTCAATCTAGAAATAAATTGTTAATCCTTGATGCTTGCCACGCAGGTGAATTGGATCCAGATCTCTATGATTTTGAAGAAGGTTTGGCCACAGATAGGAGCAAGTCAACAAATGCTTCCTTGAAACCAAAGTTGGGGATATTGAATTCATTTAACTTTATGAATGCAGCTTTTTCTGATATTGATAACAGCACAGGAGCAAACGTGATCGCAGCATCTGGTGGAGAACAATTGGCTTTTGAGCATGATGAATTGGAAAACGGACTTTTTACAAGTGCCTTTTTGGAGGGGCTAAGGCAATCAGATGAGGACGGAGATGGTTTGATCAGACTTTCGGAGTTATTAGAATATACTAGGAATCGAGTCTACAGTTTGAGTGCTGGTAAACAACTACCCAACGCGAGATTGGAGAACAACGAATTGGATTATGTTATCTACCAATCGAATTTGGAATAGATGCATCATGTAAAGTTTTTGAAAACAAACAAATAAGTAACTTTTATGGCAGTATAGCGTAAGAGGTCAAGTATTTGATTGAATGCGGTATACTTTTTCAATATTCCTGTTATTTCTAGTCATTGGGGTTGCATCTCAATCTTTCAAAATTGAATCAGAAGTTCAGAAAGCATACTTATCCAAATATGCCGAAATATACGAGGATGCTGAAAGCAAGTACACCATTGAGCATGTTCTGAACAAAAAAGCAAGCTTCGAAATTGTCAAAGAGGAAATCCCATATTTGGATTTTACGACTTCTACCTTCTGGTTGAAATTTTCGATTGTCAATGAAAGTGATGATAAGCAAAATCTATTATTAGAAACAGCCAGACCATTAACGAACGTTGTCAACCTTTATGAGGTAAGTTGGGCTGATCGAAGTGTCAAGTCTGTCCAAAAAAATGGTGATGAATTGCCATTCGCAGAACGACCCTTCGCACATCAGAACATGGTGTTCCCAATATCTTTGGAGGCAGGAGAAACAAAGGAATATGTTTTACAACTTAAAAGTGATGGTGAGACTTTATCGGCTCCCATCACACTTTGGGACTATCCGACATTTAGTAAAGCAGATGGTAATAATCGGTTGTTTTCGGGGGCTTATTATGGAATGCTGGTATTCATCAGTATCATTTTTTTCTTCTTCTTCCTAGCCCTGAAGTTGCGCTCATTTCTCTACTACGTCCTATATGTTGTAAACCTGTTATTCTTTCAACTCTCCATTGACGGATTTGCTTATCAATATCTATGGCCTGAATCTCCGTGGATGGGGAATCATTCAATTCTTTTATTTGTTTGCTCCACGGCATTTGTGTTATTAACTTATGGTAAAGAGTTTCTTCAAGTTAAAATTCATTCCAAAGCACTTTATCGCCTGAGCAATGTGTTATTGGTTTTGATTTCGCTTTGCTTTATAGCTTCATTTGGTTCAGGAAAAATTTACGCGTTTTGCTTTCCATTTGTGAATCTAATGAGCTTTGCAGCGATGATGGTGATCATTATATCCGTGATTATTTTAATTCGGAAGAAAGTAAATATTAGCATTTTCTTTTTGATGGCTTTTGTGGCGTTAATTGTAGGTGCTGCACTTTTTGTTCTTGGAAATGTGAATGTAGTAAAGCACAATGTTATCACTGAATATGGGATCAAATTTGGGTCGGCATTGGAGGTTATATTTTTATCGATAGCTATGGCCGGAAAGTATCAGGAAATTCAGAAAGAAAAAGAGAGCGCACAAGAACAATCTCTTAAGCGTCTTCAAGAAATGAATCAGCTCAAGGATGAGATCAATGTAAGATTGGAGAAACAAGTTGCTGAAAGAACTGAAGAGATAAGGGAACAAAAGAAAGAACTGGAAGAGTATAACAAAGAAATCACCGATAGCATTCACTACGCTCAAAGAATACAGTATGCAATCTTACCGGCAGAAGAGCAATTTAGACGTCTTTTACCTGAATCCTTTGTTTTATTTAAACCAAAAGATATCGTTAGTGGTGATTTTTATTGGGTTGCAGAACGGGGTAATATGGTGTATTATTTGGCAGGTGATTGTACAGGACATGGCGTCCCAGGGGCGTTTATGAGCCTAATCAATACTATTCTTTTGGGAGAAGCAATGTCTGAAAAAATTCAACTTCCTGGAGATATCCTCAAAAAAGTAAGACTTGGTATTGTAGATACCTTAAAGCAAAAGGGAGGCTCTCTTTCACAAAAAGATGGAATGGACGCTGCCCTGTGTGCGATTGACTACAAGAATAAAATGCTCTACTTTTCAGGGGCTAACAATCCATTATATTTAGTCCGTGAAAAGGAAAAGATTGAGGTTATGATAAGAGGGGAAATCTTAGAGCCCTCCATAGAAAATGAGACTCATAAATTATATCAAATTGCAGGAGACAAAAAACCTGTGGGATATTCTGATCATGATCCCGAGTTTACTACAAGGTCTTTCAAGCTAGAATTTGGCGATACGCTTTATACCTTCTCAGATGGTTTCGCAGATCAGTTTGGGGGCGCTAAGGGAAAGAAAATGAAGTACAAAAGGCTGAGAGAAATCATTATATCAATGCAAAACACTAGACTGTCTGAGCAAAAGGATGTTTTGGATGAAGCCTTTGAAGATTGGAAAGGGGCCAATGCGCAAGTCGATGATGTCTGTATTATAGGGGTGAGGGTATGAGAAAGTGGGTTTGTATATGCTTCATGTGTTTTCTGTCTTTCTCATTTTATGGGAATGAATATGGTAAAGCATTTTACTTGGTTGATTCTTTAGATTTAAGTCTGCTTCATAAAAATGAGCTTTCATTTTTAGATTCATGCCTAGACTTATACCATAAACAGAGTTCAGACACGGCTAAATTTGCGATTATTCGCCACATTGTGGAAGAATCTTGGAATGCAAATGTTTGGCCTAAATATAATATATGGTTACTTCATAAGGTTGAAAAAAAATTAACTGAGACATCCAATCATCAAGTTCAAAATGTACTTAAAGGATATAAAGCGGATTGCCTTTCTGACGCAGCTTATGAACTCAACCAATTAAAGGGAGACAAGGTAAAAGCGATAGCCCACCTTCAAAAAAGTATAGTCTTGAATTCGGAGATTGGAAATAAGCGTCAATTAGCAAACAATCGAATGAACATGGGCGTCATGCTTCCTTTTGTGGGAGACGTGGAAAAGGCCATATTCAATTTCAGTGAAGCTCTTAGACTTTTTGAGAGTATCAATGATTCTATTGGTATGGCCAATACTTTGAATAACATGGGAAGATTGATGTTAGTTGAAAATCTTGATTTAGAGGCTGTAAAGTATTTTAAGAGAGCAGAAGAAATATGCACTGCAAGCGAAAACTACAAAACCTTGGGTCTCGTAAAATCATCGTTGGCGCAACTATCTGTAAGGGCTGGTCAAATTGACTCGGCCATTATTTATTTGCTCTCGGCCGAAAACATGTTTAAAAGTATAAATGCTGAGAGAAACTTAGCAAGATGCTATTTCGACTTAGGAGAGATTTATTTGAATGAAAAAAAGTATGAATTGAGTAAGGTTCACTTGAATAAAAGTCTTGATTTATTCTTGCGTCTTGCTATTAGCAAAGGCATGCTGAAGACATATATTTTATTGGCAGAAATTGAAATTCAGATGGGTGATTTACGTGAGGCAAAAAGCCTCATTGATAAGGCAGAGAACATCACAAAAACCTATTCTGACATTTCATCAACCATTCGCTTACTGGATGTGAAAGTTGAATGGTATCAGAAAAGAAACAAGTATAAAAAGGCGCTGCAAACATTAATGGAATTAAAAACACTGGAAGACTCTTCTAAAACAATGCTTAATGAGCAGTTGGTTTGGGAGCATCAGGCCCAGGTGAATTATGAAAAACAGCAGGCGGAGGTGGAGAAAGATTTTGCAATAGAACTGGCAAAAAAGGAAGCGGAAAAAAGCAAGCAAAAGATAATCATTTTTGTCAGTGTTCTTGGACTATTAAGTGCTGTGGGGTTTTTGGTGTTTGTTTTTAACAGATTGAGAATTACACGAATTCAAAAAAGACAAATTGAGTCCTATTCTAATAAATTGAAAACGATGCACAATAAGCTAAGTATTCAGCATGATGAAATACAAGACTCTATTCAATATGCGGAGCGCATACAAAAAGCAATAATGCCTCCTGAAAAGGACATGCTCGTTAAATTAATGGATGCTTTTATTCTTTATAAACCTAAGGATATTGTTGCAGGAGATTTTTACTGGATGGAATCAAAGGTTATTGAGGACACCATTTATTTCGCTGCAGCAGATTGCACCGGACATGGCGTCCCAGGAGCTATGGTGAGTATGGTCTGCGCTAGCGCGTTATCAAAAGCTCTGGTAGAAGAAGGAATATACGAAACAGGTCCTTTATTGGATAGGACAAGAGAAATTGTCATTAAGAGACTTGAGAAAGGAGGGCAAGAAGTTCGTGACGGTATGGATATTTCTTTATGTAAACTCAACAGAAAAACCAAAGAATTAGAATGGTCAGGCGCCAATAATCCATTATGGATCATTAGAAATAACATGGTATTTGAAGAGTTTAAAGGTGACAAACAACCCATTGGCCTATACACGGATCCCTTTCCTTTTACCACGCATACCATAAAATTAGATGATAAAGATTGTATCTACATTCTAAGCGATGGTTATCAAGATCAGTTCGGGGGACCCAAAAACAAAAAGTATAAATCCAAAAGGTTAAAATCCTTTTTGCTTGAAATTCATCAAAAGAGTATGGAAGAGCAAAAAAATGCCCTTACTACGGAGCTTCAAGAATGGATGGAAGACACAGAACAGGTTGATGATATTTGTATAATTGGTTTGAGAATATAGTAAAGTTGGAAAACAAAAGAGCCGCTCATCTGTAATGAACGGCTCAGTCAATTTTTTAGTCAATACCGATCCATTCGCCAGTCCCGCTGAATCCCGTATAAACTCCAAGGTAGTACTCTTTGATGGTATAATTTATAGTCAATTGATCCACCTCTAAAACACCAATACCTTCTATCTCATATTGATAATCTGGGTCTGTCTGCCATGTAAGGAGCTGAGTATTGATGTATAAAGAATCACCTGAAACTTCTGCAACAACATCTACTAATTCGTTTAAAACCATTTCAGTGACTTTAACTTTATTAGCTCCAAACGTCTCAACGTCCACAAGGTAGGATTTGAAGGCGTTGCCTCCGGCAGTCATAACGGTTTCATCTACACTATAAATAGCGTCAAACTTATCCGATGGATTGTCGTTTCCATTGCCATTACCACCATTTCCATTGTTATTGTTATCGTCATCATTTGAATCAGCAGTAACCGTTATCGTGGAAACTGCCTCATCCCAATCTCCTCCTCGCTTGGCATTAGCATCAAGTGAAACAGTATAGGACCCGGCACTAGAATAGGTATGTGAGGGGTTTTCACTGGACGAAACAGCGCCATCACCAAAGTCCCATTCAAAGTCGTTTGAGTTTTCTGAGCAATTGGTAAACTGTACTGTTTGCCCGACCTTAACGTTCGTGCTAGAAGGCTCGAAACAGGCTGTTGGCTGCTTAAAACATGATGATAGTGAAAGTGTGAATAGTAAAGCTGAGAAAGATATGAACCTTGCTCTTTTGTTTGAGTTATTAGTATTTTTCATGATATAACTTTATTGGTATGCAAAAAACAATTGCATTGAATGATTTAATAAATTGGATTGATTGGGGTTAAAGGAGGAACCACCTTTTTTGATGGTTCCATTAAACGAATGAAATATGATTATAAATTCAATTCATAGTCCTTCGCTACAAACACCGTGAATTCTTTTCCCTTTTCCATGGTGATGTCTTTTCCTTTTATGAATATCAGTGGAACAGCAACGATTGCTGCTGCCGCTATAACACCAACTGTATGGTCCTTCCCAGCAGCTGATTGTGATGCAGACAACCTGATGTTACGCCCATTAACAGCCTTAACATAATTGATGGTAAAATCGAGTTTTCCTTTTTGGCCTGCGATTTTTGCCCTTTGAGATTGTGTAACGGTTCCCTTTGCTGCGGTACCGCGCTCAATAACGGTTACTCCGTTGATGACTACATCTTCGGTAACCTCAAGATCAACAATGTCGCCTACCTTGGCTATACCTGAAGTTAAATTTTCCTTTAATTCAAGACTAACAGTTTCCCCTTCATATAAATTGATAGTTCTAACAAGAGGTCTGAAATTGAATGTCGAAACTGCCATAAACAGCAATAGTAAGATTGAGTACTTTTTCATTTTTAGAATTGTTTGTAGCAAAGCCTGTGCACCGACTTTTCGTTGTTAATTAATTTGATCACAAAAGTATTGGGAGAAAGTCCCTCAAGTCAATTTTTCATAGAGTACAAAGAGAGTACACACATCTTGATTTTTTATAAAAACTTGATTAACAAATATATAGGTCAAATCTTTTTTCAAGTGAATCTTGTGCTCAGATTGGTTTTCTTTTCAATTATGGAGATACAGAATCAAATACTAGTAATTAAATCAGTTAGGCTAGAGGTCTCTTGAGAGAGTTTAGATTTCAATCTTTGTTTAGCTTTTTTTGCTCCGTTTTCTGTAATGCTCATAAGGTTTGCAATTTCCTTATTGGATAAGCCCAGTTTGATGAGAGCCGAAACTTTCTTATCTGTATTTGTCATTCCTGAGAAATGCTGATCAAGGTTACTGATAAAACTTGGGTAGAGTAATTCAAACTCTGCCATAAACTGCATCCAGTCTTTGTCTAAATCCAATTTATCAGTAATATTTGAACGGAATTCTTCGCTAGAATCAGAAATTCGCTCGATAAGCTGATTCTTTTGTTTGATTATATTGGTTTTGGCAAGAACTTCTTGCTTTAAGTTTTGAGTTGTAAGCTCTTGTTCCTTTATTCTTTGTTGTTGCTTTATAAGTCTCTCCTTGGCCTTCAATCTAATGATAATTCCAATTGTAATGATGATGGCGATAGCGAAGAAAGAGATGATTATCATAAGATCCTTAATTCTGCTTTTTTGTTTTATGGAAACGATTTCTTCCTGTTTTTTTGCCATTCGTATATTGTGAAGGTCATCATTATAAGCAGTAACTAGATTCTGTGTATACTCAACAGACTCTAGTTGAGTAATACTATCTTTTAGTAGTTCTAAGTCTTCGTATATGTTTACAGCAAGTTTATAGTTGCCTTTACTCTTTTCCATTTTGAAAATGGACTCTTTGATAGGAACAATTTCTCTAAGGCTTCCTACATTTTGAGCGATTGAAAGTGCTTTAGATAAGTACAAATTTGCTTTGTCGAAAAGTTTTTGATCTAAATAGAGTTTGCCCAGCTCTATATAATCATAGCATAAACCGATTGAGTCCTTGTTTGCTTTGTTTATCTCTTCAGACTTTTTTGCAAAAGAAATAGCTTCTTCTGGCATTTTAGATTTGGTATAGTAACGGCTAAGAGCAATATTCAGAAGTGACTTTAAGTATTTGCTTTTGGATTTGGAAACAATGGCCTCTGCTTTAGACAAATGTTCTTTCATGAGGCTTAAATCGTTCAATTCTGCTGCGCAATATGCTATGTTAATGTGTACTCCTGAAAGATGAAGTTGGTCATTTGATAGAAGTGCATTTTTTAAGTGCCTGAGGGCATTGTTATATTGTTTCTTTTGAAAGAAAACATCCCCAAGTAAGGTGCTGGAGCCAGAAACGTAAATCGGATAATGGTCATTGCTAACGGATTTAGTTGCATTTAAGCTAAATTTTAAACACGAGTCCAACATACCAATATCTCCATAGGCGGTTGCAATGAGCATATTGAGGTTCCATATAATAACTGAATCCTTAGATGGTGTTCTTTCTAAGGCCTTTCTTGCTAGTTTGATTGTGTTTAGAGGCTTACCTGAAGGTTGTGCAGCGTTAATTCTGGCTCGCTTGTACATTGCAAATATTATTTCAGAAGAGTCAGTAGTCGGGCCCAATTCATTCAGACAACTTTCAATAAGCGTGTTGGAGTCCTCTAAATCTTCTCGTGCCAAGAAAAGAGCTTTTTTCATGCGCAGTGCTCTACTCTCTTGATGGGTGTAATTCTTATTTGATATGATAGAATCTAGAAGTGAAATGCCTTCATTTTCGCGGTAATCGTAGGATAAGTAAGTTGCTCTATTAATGAAATAACAAATGCTTTTGGAAGAGTCCTTTTTCAGGACTACAGCAGCAGAATCTGGAAAGTTCTCAAGAAGAGCTTCAAATGCAATAAGGTTATGATATAGATTTGGGCTGCTGTCCTTTTCAACATTTGAACAAGAATAGAACAGGAATAGTATAAAGCTGAATATTAGTAATGAAGGTCTCATCTTGAGTCAAAAATTAAGATAATTCTACGAATTTGTCTTCCAGCCAAGTTTTGTCAGCAATTAAAATGTCATTTCTAAATTCATCATGCCATTTTCGAAAATTTCTTCGCTTACCCTCTTTCACTTTATAAAGCCGCTTGATCCATTTCAAAAAATTGGAATGTAGCTTGTTTTGATGGTCTGTTACAGATTTGTTTCTGTCAATGTATTGTTTGAAAGAATTAACATTGGCTATGAAAAGGTCATAATTATCCTCCTCAAAAAAGATTTTAATAAGAAGAGATCTCGCACCAATCTCATAATATGTATCTGCGAAGTCTACGTTTAATAAAAATTTCGTGGCTTCTTTTAATGCGCCTTTCTGATAACTAATTCGGGCCATGTTAAAGGCAATGGCGCTTTCTCTATATTGAAGACTTAAATAAGGTGTGTATTCATTAGTGAAGTTTGAAATCCAGTTGTATGCTTTCACACGCAATGCTACGGTGGAAATGTTTTTGAAATCATAGAGGTGCATGTAATTACCCTCAATTATAATACGATGATCCAGAAGAATCTTGTATAAATCAAAAAGCTCTTTAAGGTACTTCGCATTGCCTTTGTTTGATTGTTGAATGCAATAGTTAAGTAGGAAAACATAGATGTCTCTCAGTTCTTTTGAATTCAATACCATTAGGTACTCGGTCAGTTTGTCTTTCAGATAAAAAAACTCCCGTTCATCGTCAGTTTTTAGCATTAAGAATATGTGATAGTAGGAATGAATTAAAGGAACATCGATATAACTTGACGTTGGGATAAATGTGATCAATTCATTGATCAATTCATATTCGTAGCTTTGCGAAAGTATTTTCTCTCTGTTTAAGAGTTCGCATGAATATTTTAATTGCATGGAAAGAAAATACTCATCAGTAAGGTCTGAAATCCGCTGAAGGTTTTGAATCGAAGATTGAGGTTCTGTTCTTGATTTGAATTCAAAAGTCTCTTCTTCTATTATCAGATTGCTGTGTAGTAATTCAATTTGACCATAACCTGAGTTTTTTTGCTTTTTTTTCTGGCTGTTTAGTGTGGATTGGAATGCAGAAGGAAGGTTCATCTGACCGATTCGTTTGATAAGTAACTGATCTTGTAAAAGGTTATCTTTTTTTAAAGATTGGTAGATCAAAAAGTGCTCAACTTGCCTGTATAAATCACTGGTAAGCAGCCTCATTTTTTGATCATTATAATGCTCGTCAAAAAGCTTGGCCCATATTCGCTCTTTATTGATTAAACTTTCTTTAAAATTTGGGTAGTATCTGATTATGGTATCATAGAGTTTTCGAGCTAATTTTGGGCAGGAAAAATAGTCAGAATGTATGAATTTGCTAAGTTCTTTTACATCCTCATGACTCAATTGTTGTAATATTTTGATAATTTTTTTGTTTTTCAATACTACAAATGTATTTTACAAATAATTGTTTATTAATAAATTACACAATAATTGTGTCAAAAATGTTTTATTATTTTCATACAAATTTGATTAAATGTAATTTTTTTACCAAGTAATAGTGGTCATATTTGTAATGTAGAAAAGCGAAAATTTGAAAACAACCCTAAATTATATTGATATGAAGACAAAACTAATACTTACTCTTACCGTACTATTGGCTGTCCAGGGACTGAAGGCTCAGTTCTCACAGATACTTGTGGACAACACCAGTGAGGTAACTTTTTTGGACAGCTTAGGTTGGGCCTTTGGACCGAACGTTATCCATTTCACATCTGATTATGGTGATAATTGGAGTGTTTTAGCTCCAGCTGGAACGATTAATGGATCCTTGTTACAAGCGGAGTTTATAGATGCAAATATTGGCTTTGTTGTTAGTAATATTGGAGAAATATATAAAACTAGTGATGGAGGCTCAACATGGTCCTCTGCAGGGATTAACTTGGGTTGGCCTGGTGGTGGTGGCTTTACAATAGATTTGCTCGTTGAGGATCCTAATACTTTGGTAGCTTTATTCCACCACAGTTCCGCGAATCATATTTTTCGAACAGCTGATCAAGGTTTAACCTGGAGCAGTATCACTACACCCAACGATATTTCACATATTGAAAAAAATCATAATACCAATACATTGATCGGAGGATTGTATGCGACTGATTGTCAAATTTCCAATGATAATGGAGCGAGTTGGACATCGGTAAACTCTGGAGGTGTTAGGGGATTGCATCATGATGACAATAAAACTTACATTTTGAGTGATGATCCCAACTCTGTATTGTACATATCTTCTAATAATGGTTCTGCCTGGAATGCTTCAACGAATCAGCCAGTCCTATGGATGTTGCCAAATAATTTCCCAAGGAAAAATGAACAAATGGCTTCGACAGATGAAGATGAGCTTTTCATCGCTGCATGTGATGGAACTTTCACTGGTGCTGATGTGTTTTACACTCTTGATGGAGGGAATTCCTGGAATTCAATCCCATTTTTTCAGGACACAATAACAAGCTTTGACGTAACCGAAAAGTATATTTATATTGGGACAGACTATGGGTCTCCGTCAGGATCTGAAGGTGTATATAGATTCCCTAATCCTGCGGCATGTAACATTACTGTTGCTGCAGCTGCACAAGACACACTATGCGTTAATGGTTCTCTTTTCGGTTACACAGCGCAATTAGGAGGATCGCCAACAGCGACTGGCGGCACACTTCCTTATACATATGAGTGGTCATTCAATGGTTCTTGTGGGTCTTTAGATGATACAACAGCCGCAAATCCTATTGCAACGGTTTGTACTTCTATTTCTCCGGTCTACCTCACAGTAACGGATGCTAATGGTTGTGTGGCTCATGATACAGTTATTTTGGACACTACTTGCGTAAATCAAGTTCCTTGTAATTTAGTAGCTGCTGCTGCTGCTAACGATACGCTTTGTGTAAATAGCTCTCTTTTGGGTTACACAGCACAATTGGGAGGGTCTCCTACAGCCACTGGTGGTACACTTCCTTACACATATGAATGGTCATTTAATGGCACCTGCGGATCTTTGGATGATACAACAGCCTCAAATCCGATAGCGACTGTTTGTACTACGGTTTCTCCGGTCTACCTCACAGTAACAGATGCTAATGGTTGCGTGGCTCATGATACTGTAGTCTTAGATACAAGTTGTACGTACGATGTGTGGCCAGGTGATGCGAATTCAGATGGAATTGCAAGCATTATTGATATTTTGCCTATCGGTATTGCATATGGCTCAACAGGTCCAGTGAGATCAAATGCTTCTTTAACATGGGTCGGGCAGCCGGCTACAGATTGGGGGACTTCAATCATCACGGGTGCTGATTACAAACATGCTGACTGTGACGGTAATGGTATTGTTGATCAAAATGATTTGAGTGCGATCTTGCTCAACTACGGCTTGACACATTCAAAAGGAGAGGGAAGTGAGGATTTTATCATGAGTAATCCAAGTTTGATTGTTGATGTAACAGCGGATACGATTGGTGAAAATGCCTTAGTAACGGCTTCTGTAAAACTAGGTGATAATGTTCAAGCTGCAAATAATATTTATGGAGTTACATTCTCCTTAAATTACGACCCAGCATTGATTGATACAAGTTCTGTAACTGTAAGTTATAACAACTCATGGCTCGGAAACATAAGCAATCCTGGTAACATGATTGCTCTTGATAAGAATTTACCAAGTGCAGGTAGAGTTGATGTTGGGTTAACTAGAACTGATCAAGCGAACAATTCAGGGATGGGCGAAATAGCTTCAATTGAGATCTTTACAATTGACGATTTAACAGGTAAGCAAACAATTTACGAAACACTTAAATTGATGTTATCCAATGTTAGAATCATTTCCAATGATGAATCAATTGTCAATGTTAATTTAATCAATGATTCTATTGTAATTACAGATGATCCAGCGCTTGGAATCTCTGATTACCAGGAAAATATGGATGTTATGCTCTACCCCAATCCAGCTAAAGATGTCATCAGACTCACCACCAATATGCAAATAGCCGATGTGTATATCTACAATGCGATTGGTCAAGCGGTTCTACAATTTCAAGCTACAGATGAGAATATCATTTCTGTTGATCATCTTGAAAATGGAATTTACAATGTGATCATTGTTGGTGATGAACAAATGATTCACAAGAAGTTGATTTTAGAATAAATTATTTAAGTTCATTTCAGAAAAGCTCCTTTATTCAAAGGGGCTTTTCTTTTTTGCACTAAGGTTCTTTTAGGGTTTCCATCTTTTCTAAAACCCATGTGCGGTCAGCGATCTCTTGAGTCTTTTGAATTTCCTCAATCCATTGAGATTTACTTTTAGTATTGCCTTCTTTGATTTTGAATAATCGAATGCTGTGTTTTATAAAGTTATTGTAGATTTTTCTTTGATATTCTGAGCCAATTTTAAGTCGTTTTAAAAAGATTTTGAATGAATTGCAGTTGGCTTCGAAAAGGCTATAATCGTCCAGTTCAAAATAAATTTTGATGATTAAACTTCTTGAGCCAAGTTCGTAGTAAAGATCAGAGTAATCTACTCCAGATAATACGCGAATGGCTGATTTGTATTTTTCTTGATAAAAATCAATTCTCGCCAAATTATAGGCTAAAGCAGATGGGCGATCCTTGTGCGGGATGTAATTTGTGTAGTTTTCTGTAAAGGCCTTAACCCAATCGAACTTTTTAAGTCGGATGGCCGTTGTTGCAACATTTTTGTAATCATATAAATACAATTTGTTGTTTTGGACAAGAAGACCTTCATCAATAAGCTGCACGTAGATTGAGAATAACTCCTCTAGATAAATTACATTACCTAGATTGGACATCCTAATGCAAAAATTAATGAGAAAACCATAGATTACTCTTTTGTCAGATGTATTGAAGGCTTTGCTTTGCACAAAGGTTTTTAAAAACTTAAAATCCGTGTCTCTATTATGCATAACGAGCTCCACTAAGCGATAAAAACCATAAATCAAAGGCTTGCTTTCTTGGCTGAAATTTTGGGCTCCATAATCCAAAATGGCATCCAAAAAGGAAAGGTCAAAGGTTTGATCTAATATTTGTTTTCTGGACAATAATTCACAAGCATATTTAAGTTTTAGATAAAGAAAGTGCTCATCAATACTATCGTACAGCTCTTGAAGATCCTGAACGGATTCTGGCTTTTGAAGTCGGCTAAAGTATTCAAAGGACTTTTCCTCTAGAGTAAGTTTGCCGTACAAACGCACGTTTGAAGGTATGTCGCGGTTTTGCAAGTTTTTTTGAATGGCTTTTTTCTTCCCAGAAAAGTGTTTTTCGGAATCAAAGGTTTTAAGCGACTCCAGTGTCAAAAGGTTGCTTAGTACTTCATCAGCCATTAAAGTCTCGTGTGATAAAAAGTTCTCAATAGTCTTATAGTAGCGACTCAAAGTGAGGTGCAACTTAGTGTTATCATATGGTTCGTTGAATATTTGATGAAACAATAGTTCCTTTTTTGGAAGAAGGTGGAGTCTTGGGAAATGTGATGCTACAATCTCGTGTAGTTTTTGAAGTGAAGAATTTACTCCAAAGTACTCTGATCTGATGTATTTTCCGAGCTTTTTGAACTGGATATTGTCAAATTTCCTAAGTATTTCTATGCCTTTTGAGTTAAAAATATTGTATTATTTTATAATTAAATAATTGATAATTAATTATATAAATATAATAAAAAATGTATAATAGTTGTAAAATGTATTTTTTTGAGAACAGATTACTTTGAATATTTGTAATGTAGAAAAAGTATCATTATGAAAATTGAAAACAACAAATACTTAAAAATGACAGGTTTAAGCAAGGTGCTAAACCTTCTAGTACTTATGCTTGTCTTTACTCAGATTGGCTTCGCGCAATGGGAAAAGCTTCATGACTTAGGAGATGGACAGTCGCATTATTTCGATATGATTCCATCATCAAATTCTCATGTTGGAGTTTCTGGATTTGGACAAAATGATATCACGATTTCAAGAGTGGATTTAAATGGTGATACAATTTGGGTTAAAGATTATAATTACAGTGCTAGTTCAGTTGTTTTGGGTTGGTATGAAGGGCCTAGGATTCATGAAGATCCAACAAATGGTGATCTAATAGTATTAACACTTGTTCAACAAGGCCAAACTTTTGATGGTTTAATCTTGAGAACAGATCAGAATGGTAATCTTATTTCAATGAATACCTTGGGTCTTAGTTTAAGTAGCGTGTGGAGTAACAATGTTCGTATTTCACATTCTGTTCTTACTCAAAGCGGGGACATAGCTTTTACTTGCAATAGAATAAACAGTTCAGGTACATATGACGAGGTTGCTTTTATTAAAACTGATATTTCTGGGAATGTTTTGGTTAACAAGTCGTATGGGTTTCCTGGATACAGTGTTTTGAGTCAGTATGTATCTCAAAGCCAATCTGGAAATTACCTACTTTCTGCAAAAGTGGTTACGAGTAATTTATGGCAAACTCATTTCAATTGGGTGCTGGAATTGGATGGCAATGGTGATTCAACTTTGACACACAAGATCTATAATCAGGCTGGTGTTGGGTATTCTACTTTATCTGCTATTGAGATTAATTCGGATGTAGTGGTGAATGTGATTAGCGCATCCAATGGGGGCCCTGGAAATTTTTCTAGAATGCTAAAAATACAATCAGGAAATACTGTTTTGGATAGTATTGTAACGATTAACTCCTCAAACGGATCGCATAACGCCATTTCGAATGTGAAAACAAGCTCATACAATTCGATTATTGTAAGTACCGGGCAATATGGGGGAATTATTGAGTTGGACAGCCATGGTGGACTTTTGTACGAATATAATGATCAATTAATTGGAAACCCCGACACGGTATTTCATCCATTTACGTGTTATGAAACAAATGGTGGTTTTGTGGTAGCTGGTCATTGTACAATTTACACTGCTACCAGTTCTACACTCATTCCGTTTGTCAGATTGCAGGATAGCTTAAATACATCTTCTTCTCCTTGTTCTTCATTTGCCTTCCAAAATAATGGTACAGCTGGCAGTCATTGGGTGTATACTTGTGATTCAGTTGGTATCGATCTATCACAAGGATTGAGCATTGTTGGAGGTACTGCACCTTTCACCTACCAGTGGTATCATGCCCAAGGGCCCTCAATAGTCATAAATAATGATACGGCTTTTAATGCGACAGTTGATACTGTTCCGGATCCCAGTCAAGATTGGTTCTTATTATACGTTACGGATGCAAATGGTTGTTCTATTTATGATACAGTCTATGTTGTTCAGGATACCGGCTGTGGTTCGTTAAATTGCACAATTAAAATTGATAGTATTACTCAAACAACAGCAAATGACGCGCTGGTTCATGTGAGCGGAAATCAAGGATTTCCAACGTACATTTGGAGTGATGGATCTATTTTGACTCAACCTTATCATGGTCCGTTTCCAGTGTCGGGCACGTATTGTGTGACTGTATTGGATACTGCTAGTTGTAGTGATACAGCCTGTATCAATGTGAATGTCTCTCCATGTTCTGGCTTTGCATTCCAAAACAATGGAACAGCAGGATCACACTATATCTACACATGTGATACAGCTGGTATTGATTTGTCACAAGGGTTGAGTATCGTAGGAGGTACAGCGCCTTTCACGTACCAGTGGTACCATGCACAAGGCCCTGCGATTGTGATCAATAACCCTAATGCGTTGAACGCTACAATTGATACTGTCCCAGACCCAAGTCAAGATTGGTTTCTCTTGTATGTTACAGATTCAAATGGTTGTTCAATTTATGATACAGTTTATGTTGCTCAAGATACCAACTGCTGCAATCTAACAGTGACCATTACTCATGACACTGTGAATAACACATTGACTGCAATGCCATTTGGAGGAAATCCGCCATATAGCTATCAGTGGTCTAATGGTCAAAACACAGCCGTTGTTTTACCGCTTGGACAAGGGACTTATTGTGTGACTGTTATTGATGTTGATTCTTGTCATTACTCAACATGCATTAATCTGTCCGATACCATCTGGCCAGGAGATTGTGATGCCAATGGTGTTGCGGATATAGTTGATATTCTTCCAATTGGAATTGGTTATGGCAGCACGGGTCCTGTACGTCCAAATGCTACTATCAATTGGGTAGGGCAGTTTGGAAACGATTGGGGTACGAATTTTGTAAATGGCGTTGATTACAAGCATGCGGATTGTAATGGTGATGGACTCATAGATCAAAATGATTTGAGTGCCATTCTATTAAACTATGGTTTGACACACGCTAAAGGTGAGACGCCACAATTTAATGCTCTTGACCCGAGTCTTATCGTGGATATTACTCTTGATACTGCAGGCATCAACAGTCTAATGACAGCTGTTATCAAATTAGGAGATGCTGGGGT
>JALEGO010000717.1 GCA_022763165.1 Flavobacteriales bacterium | reverse complement strand
CAATGGGACCTACTAATATGACGGCCTCACTATCTCCAAAAGTTGAGGACCCAGGTTATAGAGCCGTTACCTTTGAAGACCTGAAAGTCGCTTACAAAGAACAGGCAACTGCTTTGTGGAAAGGAGGCTCAGATTTGTTACTGGTTGAAACAATCTTTGATACACTCAACGCAAAGGCAGCTCTTTTTGCGATATCAGAGTTACGTGATGAATTGAATGAAGATATTCCCATTATGATCTCTGGCACAATTACTGATGCCAGCGGCAGAACTTTGTCCGGACAGACTACAGACGCATTTCTGATAAGCGTTGAGCATAGTGAGCCTCTGAGTGTTGGCTTGAATTGCGCACTTGGAGCGAAAGAATTACGCCCTTACTTACAAGTGTTGGATAAAAACACATCCTATTTGGTCAGTGCACATCCAAATGCAGGTCTACCTAATGAATTTGGTGAATATGATGAGACACCAGAGATTATGGGCGCACAAATTGAAGAATTTTTGAAAGAAGGAATGATCAATATTATTGGTGGCTGTTGCGGAACAACGCCTGATCACATTGCTAAAATAGCTGAGATTGCTGCTAAGTATGAACCAAGGAGAACGGCAGCTTCAGAAAATGAATTGGTTGAATAAATGATGTTTGCCAGTGCTAGGGATAGCAGCGATATCCTTTTGGATTGAGTTAGTCGCTCGTACTTCGTCAAGCTCAGCACTTCGCTTAGCTGAGTCACATTGAGCCTGACGAAATGTAGACCCGACCAAAGTTTGAGCCAAAAGATAAAGCGAATAGCCCGACCCCGATTACATCGGGGAAGCACTAAAAAAGGAAAAGAATGAAATTAAGTGGATTAGAAGCCTTAGTAATTAGAGAAGACTCCAATTTTATAAATGTTGGAGAGCGAACCAATGTTACCGGATCTCGGAAATTTCTGCGTTTAATCAAAGAGGAAAAATACGAAGAAGCTTTATCCGTAGCTAGAGATCAAGTCGAGGGTGGTGCCCAAGTTCTTGATGTCAATATGGATGAAGGGATGATTGATGGGAAGGCTTCAATGATTCGATTTTTAAACTTGATCGCTTCAGAACCAGACATTGCTAAAATCCCCATCATGATTGACTCTTCAAAGTGGGATATTATTGAAGCTGGTTTACAAAGAATTCAAGGGAAAGGTATTGTAAACTCCATAAGCTTAAAAGAAGGGGAAGCAGAATTTATCAGACAGGCCAGTCTTATTAAGAAATATGGGGCAGCAACCATTGTCATGGCATTTGATGAAGTTGGACAAGCTGACACCTATGAACGAAGAATCGAGATTTGTGAAAGAGCATACAATATTCTAGTTGAACAAGTCAAGTTTTCCAAAGAAGACATCATCTTTGACCCTAATATTTTCCCAGTGGCCACAGGAATGGAAGAGCATCAAAACAACGCTTTAGATTTCTTTAACGCCACAAAATGGATTAAAGATAATCTTCCCGGAGCTAAAGTCAGTGGTGGAGTCAGCAATGTCTCCTTTTCCTTCAGAGGAAATAATACGGTTAGAGAAGCCATGCACTCGGCTTTCTTATATCATGGAATACAACATGGCATGGACATGGGTATCGTTAACCCAACAATGTTGGAAGTCTATGATGATATCCCCAAAGATCTGTTGGACTTAGTGGAGGATGTATTGCTCAATAGAAGAGATGATGCCACTGAAAGACTAATGGAGTTTGCCGAATCTGTGAAAGGCAAAAAAGAAAGTACTGAAAAGGTCCTTGAATGGCGAAATCAAGAAGTTTTTAAACGACTCAGTCACGCTTTGGTTAAAGGTATAACTGATTTTATTGAAGAAGATGTTGAAGAAGCGCGTCTAAAATTCCAAAGACCTATTCAAGTCATTGAAGGTCCTTTGATGGACGGGATGAATATCGTAGGAGATCTTTTTGGCTCTGGAAAAATGTTTTTGCCACAAGTGGTTAAAAGTGCGCGAGTCATGAAGAAAGCTGTTGCGTATCTATTGCCATTTATTGAAGCTGCGAAAGATGAAGGCTCAAGTGCGCAAGGAAAAATACTCTTGGCTACGGTTAAAGGGGATGTACATGATATTGGTAAAAATATTGTTGGTGTAGTATTGGGCTGCAATAATTATGAAATCATCGACATGGGTGTCATGGTTCCTGCAGACAAAATTCTAGCAAAAGCTAAGGAAGAAAATGTTGATGTCATTGGTCTAAGCGGGTTGATAACCCCTTCACTGGATGAAATGATTCACGTGGCAAAAGAAATGGAAAAGGCAAACTTTGACATTCCGCTTTTAATAGGCGGTGCAACCACTTCTCGCGTGCATACAGCGGTAAAAATAGAAGAACATTATAGCAACGATCAAGTTATTCACGTTTTGGACGCCTCACGTTCAGTTACTGTGGTTGAAAGATTGCTCGGTGAAAAGAAAGACAACTATGTCTCTGAAATTCAAACGGAATATGAAAGGATTCGCTCGGATCATAAAAAGAGACAATCAGAAAAAAGACTGATCTCGATAAATGCGGCACGCGATAATAAACTGAAGCTATCATTCAATGGGTCTATTTCAGAACCTTCATTTCTTGGCACCAAAGTATTTGATGATATCGATTTATCAGAAATTAGAGCATATGTTGATTGGACGCCATTTTTCCAAACCTGGGAGCTGGCTGGACGTTATCCAAAAATACTTGAAGATTCGGTGGTTGGAGAGCAAGCTAAGCAGTTATTTGATGATGCTCAAAAAATGCTTGACCAAATCATTACTGAAAAGTGGTTGTCTGCCAAAGCAATTATCGGCATTTGGCCAGCGAATGCCGAGGGTGACGATATCAATCTATACGAAAATGATCAATCGACAAGTATTGGGCGTTTTCATACATTAAGGCAGCAAACGCAAAAGGCAGGAGGTGCTTCAAACTTGGCTCTAGCAGATTTTATCGCACCTGAAGGTCAGAATGATTATATAGGCGGATTTGTTGTGACTTCAGGTCTAGGCATTGAGGAACATATAGCTCGATTTGAAGCTGACCATGATGATTACAATAGTATTCTTTTAAAAGCACTTGCAGACCGACTGGCCGAAGCATTAGCTGAATATATGCACGAAAAGGTGCGGAAAGAGATTTGGGCTTATGATCAAAATGAGTCTCTTGAAAATGAAGACTTGATCAAAGAAAAGTACAAGGGCATACGACCAGCACCTGGATACCCTGCGTGTCCTGATCACACAGAAAAGGTAAAACTCTTTGAACTATTGGGAGCTGAAAGAATTGGTGTTCAACTTACTGAAAGTCTGGCCATGTATCCATCCGCTTCGGTTAGCGGGCTCTACTTTGCACATCCAGAATCGAAATACTTTGGGTTAGGGAAAATTCAAAAAGACCAGGTGGAGGACTATGCGCAAAGAAAGAACATGTCTGTTGAAGAAGTAGAAAGGTGGTTAGGTAGCAGTTTGGCTTACTGATACAATTGCGAGGTGTAAAAAAAGTGAGGCCAAAACCTCACTTTCATTTACTTCGTTTGCGTCCCTAATTCTTACTTGATGATCAGTCTTCGCATTGCTTGGCCTTGGCCATCCGAGATCTTTAAAAAGTACATTCCTTTTTCTAAAGTTGAAAGATCGATGTTTGTACCACTTGGAACACTTCCATAATTTTTTACCAAGGCTCCTGTCATTGAAATAATGTTTAGATCAAATTGACGGCCTGAACTAACTACGGAAATTTCGCCATTAGTGGGATTAGGGTAAACTTCGACCCAGATTGGATCAAGATTCTCCCCCAAAGAGCTCGGGTTTGGATGAACAATCACAACGGAATCGCTAAAAGCATTCACTTGTGTTTCTGACTCATCTAGCCTTATTACTTTGATATTGCTCAGAGAAAGAACTAAGGTTTCATAAATGTCCTGCTTGCCTATCAAATCATCACTTGTGAAAATATCAATTGAGCAAATCTCACCGTGACCAGACATCTCAACCTGATTTGTTCTTACCATGCCAACATCGAGCCTACCAGCAGTTAACAATGTTGTGTCCAAAGCAATAAAATCATTGGAATTGGTGATATCACCTAGCCAGGAATTTGAATAATCCACATTCATTGATGCAGAATCCACAAGGACGGGGTCAAAGTTTAAACCAAAGGAAATACCATAGATGCTGTCTGCTGGTGTACTCAGGTCTCCTAATTTTATGGTGGCAGTAACTTGAGTAGCAATGTTGGTTGTGTCTTTTGAAAGCTCAACACTCAAACCAGGGTTCGTAGCAATGTAATTTCCTCCTTGTCCTTTACTATGTGTCAGTTCGTAGTTTAATAAAATGGCATTCAAATCATTAAAATCTACAAAGCCATTTCCGTTGCAGTCTGCATGTTTGTAGTCAACACCTGTGGCAAACTGAGAGCCGAAGTCATTTGCCGCTTGTCCTACCCAATTGAGCGTGGCATTCACACGAACTGGTCCAGAGCTGTTGTACGCAATTCCTATTGGTAAAACGTCAATAATGCTGGCAACACCATCGGAATTTGCATCTCCGGGCCAAACCTTGCTTCCGCTATTGACCAAAGAGTCAAAGTATGTAGAATCATAATGAATTATAAAAGGGCGCGCTCCAACAGAAGAATCTGCGCCTAAAATAAGTAATTCGTGAGAGTAGGTCTTCATTTTAGTAGGGTGCCTTTCTAAAAAATTGGAATTTGGATTTAAGGTGTCTAAAGCAACTTCATTCCCAAATTGGTCCAAAACTAGAACATAGGCCTGAGTCGTTGGAAATGCAAGGCTTGTATATGATAAAACAATATTGTTAGATATCCGATCAATTAAAAAGTTGCCTGTCCCAGATATCGATTTTGAGTAGAAGAGAGATGTATTCCCGTTGGGGTCTATCTCAACAATATTGAACATACCATTATCGCTGCAAACCAAATAATAATTCCCAGACTGATTTAAAAACACATTCTGACCTCTACCATAACCTTGAATATTAAAAGTTTTTATCGTATCACCATTAAAATCTGTATGAACAATAAAAGCAGAAGTCAATCCATACTCACCCGCAATCAAGTAACCATTAGATAATTCAATCATGTTATGTGCAATTATCCAATCGAGATTCCACGGGAAATCATTCTGGTCCAACTCTTTATCGAATTGCAAAGCACCTATTAAATCAAATCTTGATAATACAATTGAAGAAGTCGCATTCCATATATTTTTATTACCCAAAACGTACAGATCTTGATTCGATGCTTGATCTATTCGATTATAGAATGTTCCTGAATGCGTATTGGTAGTTGTCCAAAGCGTATCAAAATTAGAATCTGTAATAGCAACCCTACTCTGACCACATTGAGCAAAACCTCCAGAATTTAATCCAATTGCATCGGAGCCTCTAAATCCATAATCCGCAAGCTTTGTAACTATAGTATCTCCATTTTCATCAATTTTAAAAGTCAACCATTTCCCTGGAAAACTATTATTGAATGACACTATGGTATCTCCATTAATATCTCCACCAAACGGAGCAATGTGAGATGAAGAAAAATGTCCAATGAAATAAGTACTGTCAAGTACGGTTTGGGCACCTAAAAAAGAGGTTATGGCAAAGGTAATGATTGTGAACAATAATTTTGTCTTCATTTTTCCTGATTTATTTGTTATTGTTTACAAATATTGAAAGATATTGGTTGCAAAAAAAATACATTTTAATCAATTTGTATTTTATTATAAAATATAATAATTTGAATTTCAAATAATTATTTATTAATTTGTATTCATTATTTCATCTAAACCAATACAGATTATTAGAAAATTCGATCAAAAAACATTCAATTCTTTTGATCAATATATGCAATCTCCTTTTTTTGGTATAGCAAAAACAAGTTTTGCCCTACACCAAATTGTCAAAAAGAACTTCCCATTACGAGCACTGCCCAAAAAAACAGAAATCTTCAAGAAGATTTTTGATGGTATTTACAATGATCAGAAATTACGCTTGGTCTTAAGCACCTACAATAGACATTTACAAGAATTCTTAGCCCTACAACAATTAGAGAGCAAACCGATCCAGAAGGACCTTTTGACGCTGGACGCCCTAAATGATCTGAATAAACAGAATATTGTAGAATATAAGCAGAAACAGATTGCGCAACGGCTTCAGGAAGATAAACGAAATCATTTCAATGAAAAACTACAGCTCGAAGAATTAACTTATCAATACTACTCTGACAACCAAGCCATAGATTATGCGCCTAACCTTCAGAAACTCTCAGACGCTATAGACAATGATTTTTTATATCGGAAATTGAAATATTCATGCGAGATTCTTACCCGAAGTGATGTCCTTTCCGAAGATTATGACTCCTCATTCTTAAATGCCTTGATAGAATACGGACAAAAGCATTTTACTGATGCCCAACCAACTATTTATGGCTATTTTAAAATCATACAATTGATTAAAAAGCCTGATGATAAAGACTATTTCTTTCTAAAGGAATTTCTTTTTCTAAATATTGATCAAATACCAGATCATGACCTAAACGATATGAGCGTTTTTATTATCAACTATTGTATTCGCCAGTCTAACTTGGGTAAGAGGGAGTTTCTTGATGAACTATTTCAATTGTATAAAGACTTAATTATTTCACGTATAATTTTACATCAAGACAAAATCACACTGCAAAACTTCAAGAATATTGGAACAGTGGCCCTTTTGTTAAATGAATTCGAATGGCTAAATGACTTCTCTGAGCAACATGGCATCTTTTTGGATCCTAAGTATAGAAAAACAGCAAAGGCATATCATGTCGCACGAGTTCACTTCTATAGAGGATCTTATAAACTAGCGCTCAGAACACTCCATGAAATGGAGCATGTCGACATCTATTATGATCTTGGAGAACGTGCCTTAATGGCAAAAATCCTATTTGAACAAGATGATTCAGATCTCTTGATTGCCAACATTAATTCATTTAAAATATTTATCGATCGAAACAAGATGATTTCGACCTATCAGAAGCAGCTTTACAAATCATTCTTAAAATGGCTAAAACGCCTTCAGGCTATTAAAGAAGGCAAAAGAAGAAATTATAAGGTTTGGTTAGAAGAGGTTCTTAAAACCAAAGAAATTGCCGACAAATCCTGGGTTATTGAAAAATTTGAAGAGCTCAGACCCTAATTTTCAAATCGCTCAAGCATCTTTTTATCAAAAGTTTTTGGGAAAAAGCGATGTACAAACTTCCCTAGCTTCCCAGTTTTTCCGATCATCAAAAAACGCTCGTTTCGAGCCGCAGCTTCAAAGATCTTTGTAGCCACTTCTTCAGGGCTCATGGCTTGCATCCCTGCATGCTTTTCACCCTCCTCCGAAGCCGTTTTTCGAATATCGGTAGCAATCGCTGATGGACAGACCATCAATACTTGAACACCCTCATTCAGATATTCAATTCTTAAACTATTGAATAAGCCAACCATTGCATGTTTGCTAGCGGCATATGCAGTTCTATTAATCAATGGAACCAAGCCGGCAGCACTGGATATTGGTATGATAATTCCACTATTCTTTGCGATATCTTCAATACTTTGAGCAGTACAATTCACAGCCCCGAAAAGATTGACCTCCATGACATTCCTGACTGGAACTGCATGATCTTTATTGAACTTACCAATATGAGTAATACCAGCATTATTGATCAAACAGTAAATTGCTCCCAAATCTTTGCGGATTTGATTGAAAATGGCATGACACTGCTGTTCATCCGTTATATTCAAAACATAACACTTGACCTTCCAGGCATTTTCCTTAGCGAGTTTTTCCAACTCAGCCAATTTGGGCTCATTAATATCTATTGCTGCGACTTTTGCGCCTTCAGAGGCAAATTTTTTAACAAGTGCCAATCCAAGGCCCCCTGAACCACCAGTGACCACAATCACCTTTTCTCGAAAATCTCTTTTCATGCTATTCTTGATGCTTTAAGTAATATTCAAAAGTCTCTTTAGACGTCTTTTCAGGAATGAATTCCAATTCCTCTTTCATTTTTTTATTAGCAAGAACTGGTCTATACAAAACAAAAGACACTACCTCCGCCCCATTTTTTGTTAATCCGAGCGTTTTTCCAGTGCCCATAATCAATCGCATCAACCATGTCGGAAAATTAAGCACCTTGCGATTACTGATTTTAGCCATCTCAAATACACTGAGTTTCCCATCTCCTGCGATGTTAAACACCCCTTTGCCAGAACCTAATATTCCATTGTAAATACAGCGAACTAAATCCTTGTCCCAAATAAAGACGAAGGGGCAATCAGATCTCCCAACAGTGATCATGGGATTTTTGTTCAATAAATCTGTAATCTGGCTGTCAGTCTCTTCGCCCAAAACCGCTGGAACTCTCAAAATGAGCTGCTCCATTTGAGGATGGCTTTTTTGATATGCAACCAGTATCTCTTCTGCTAACTTTTTGTGGTAGGCGTATGGATATTCCTTGTTTCCTCTAATCGGCCAATCCTCATGAATCCATTCTGGATGATCCGGGTGATAACCATAAACAGCGCCAGAAGACAAATAAATGAATTTTTTAACTTCTGCTGAAGTACAAGCTTTTAGCAAAGACGCGGTGGCGTTCACATCAATGTCATAGGCAAGTTCTCTAGTATTGTCTTTCCCAGGATTGACTACTGCTGCAAGATGAACGACAATATCCGGTTCATTTTGCTCAACAATCTCTTTTACCGCATTTGACCGAATATCTGTTTTAAAGTACTTAACCCTGGGATGATTCAATTTACTTGGACAGTCTTTCCTTCCAAGGGCTATGATTTTGATTTGCTCATTTTCACGAACAATATGATCTATGAGTAAAGATCCTATGTAACCTGTGGCTCCAGTGATCAATACAGTTTGCTCCATAATGTAAGGTT
>JALEGO010000716.1 GCA_022763165.1 Flavobacteriales bacterium | reverse complement strand
ATGGACTAACCAATTTAAACCCAGTTTCTGAAAATTCTTACTCGGGCAAATCCCATTTTCAGGCGGGGACAAGTTTTATTTCAAATTCTTACAGATACCTATCATTAGTTGCGCGATTGTCTGTGAACGGGTTGTGCAGCCGCAGTACGGAGCAAAGCGGAGTATTGACGGCTGCACTGTGTTATGCCCAGCATTATACATTTATACTCAACATAGAAGATATAAGATCCCTAAATTGATTAAACTCATTACTTTCTTTGTCTATTAATCTATCTAAATGAAAAAAATGACTAGTTGTCGGTGACTCTTCTTTTAGGGTATCATAGTCAATATCCACACTAAGAATTGTCATAAATTCATAATATCCTTTTTTCTTTGCTTTTTGATGACTTTTTTCTGCTTCACCAATTCTGTTATGGATATTTGAAACGTCTCTACCTCCTTTAATTTCAATTGACACCAATCCTCTTTCACCAGACTTCAATTCTTCAATGATTTGGATATCCGGGTCTGCAGCAAATTCGATCCTGACAGTTCGGCTTGAATCATTCACTATATTTATTGAGATAGGGGTAGTTGATTTGATATATGGCTTTACAATTGCCTTAATTAAATCAAATGTTTTTTGAGTAGCAATTTTGCCAAATTCGTTATTTTTTGAACCTCTTAATTGCGGACCAATTGTCAATAATTGTAAATCGTGAATAATAGAATGTGTCATAGGATCAATCTCATCTATTAGCTTACATGAGGTTTGGATTAAACTCAAACACAAATCCTCCAATTGATTTCCAGCTGTTTTTGATAATTTACCTTTATCTTCCATTGCTTTGAATCTCCCAAAAGGTCCCTTTGAGTAAAATTCTTTTTGCGAAAAACCTAGCAACAGCCTGTAATAGCCTAATAAAAATGGATTTTTTTCTAACACAACAGGAACAGGAAAAACTAATTCTCCTCTTAATCCAACCGAGGCTAATTTTGTCAGACTCGATTTGGGTACATATTTCTTCAATTCTTTGTCAATGATGCTTATATCAAACTCTTGGATCGTTTTGCTTAATGCATCATCCAAGTATTCTTCTCTTATCAATTTTAAGCGATAGTAAAAACTAACCTGCAATTCTGGATCTAATACTTCGAACTTATAGGAATCTGCCATTCAATTGAGATTTGATTCGCTTTTTAGCAATTTCAATATAACTTTCATTAATTTCAATACCGTGGAATTCTCGGTTAAATAGAGAGCAGACTTCTCCTACTGTACCTGATCCAAAGAATGGGTCTAAAATAAAATCCCCCTCTCTGGAACTTGCTTGAATCATCGGAATGATCAAATTCCTTGGAAAAGTAGCAAAATGTGCATCAGGAAAGGGTTCTGTATTCACAGACCAAACAGTCCGTTTGTTTCTCTTCTTTCCAGTTAGTTTTGAGGCTTCTTTAATACTCTCGTAATCATAATAGTATTTTTCAGACTTTGAAAGTAGAAAAATATATTCATGACTCATTGTAGGCCGATCCCTGACTGATTCAGGTTGACAATTCGGTTTATACCAAATAATATCAGATCTTAAATACCAACCGTCTTGTTGTAAAGCAAATGCGACCTTCCAAGGAACTCCTACTAAATCTTTAGGCTTTAAACCTTCAGGAGTAGGAGGCCTATAAGACATACTTCTCGCTGGATTTTTTTTATCTGGAGCCCTCCACTTTCTATTTCCGCTTGTGTAAGAATCTCCTAAATTTAACCAAAGAGTTCCATCGTCTTTTAGTTTTGACCTTATCTCTCTAAAAACATCAACTAAATCAGCAATATAATTATCTAAAGAATTCTCTGCACCGATTTGACCATTAACACCATAGTCTCTTTTTCCCCAATATGGAGGACTAGTAATACATGATGAATAGAAGTCATCTGGCAATTTTTCTATCGCTGATCTAGAGTCTCCTTTTATGATCTGGGAAACCTCAAGACTAATCTCCTGATTTTCAGCTACTACCAAATTATCCAAATCTGTCAACTCCATAAATAAAACAATTTGATTCTATTCAGAACCAAATATAGTGATTTTGGTTGAGATTTTTTCTTTTTTCTGTTGGGCATAACGGTTAGTATATGCGTAGTGCGACCGATAGGGAGCATTATCGCATATACAATGTTGGCAGCAGTCTTCATATTTTCATATTTATTCCAAAGATTATTTGTCTAAATCCACCCCCAAATATCCCTGATGTGGTACGGTTCAATCGAGAAGCTCGATAAATTTCATTGGTGATGTTTTTACCGTTGAGGAACACGGTCGTATTCAGTTTTTTACCCAAAACAAAATCATAATTCACAAAGGCATCAATAGAATAATAGGCAGGTAATTTTCCGATTGCTCCATCGGCAGATTCGTTGTTGAAATTGTGAAACTCTGTAAACTGCTCACTCACAAAATGTCCGTTCGCACCAATGGATAGTTTCTTAAAGTCATAATTCAAACCTACACTTGTATTCCATCTTGGCGTATAAGGTGCTTCCGCATCCGAAATTCCATCATCTCCAAATCGGAATACACTTTTTGTAATATTTTGAAAATCCGATGCGTCAATAGTTTCATCTGTGAGTAGTACTTCGCCTCCTGAGCCGTCTGAAACATATACATCAAAGGCATTTCGGTTGGTGTTTACTTTATCAATGTACTCGTTTTGAGTGGCAGTACTATGGATGACCTGTGAGAAAAGGTCTCTATCAACCAATCTACCTTCCAATACTTTGGATTGCATTACATTGATGTTTCCAAAAAGACTTAATCGGTGGTTATTTATGTTGAAAAGTTCCGCACCAATGGCAACCTCCAATCCCTGTACATTGATTTTTCCTAATTCTTCAAAAACTTCATTTCGTCCGCCCGCATAAAAATTCCGACTGGTATTGTTAAAGTAGGTCAGTTGTCCGTCAATTCGATTATTCCACAAATTTCCTCGCCAACCAATTTCCCTGTTCCACGCCAATTCAGGCTCTATGTTTATGCTTTGCCCTGCAAGTGGGTTGGTAACTATACCGTCTTGTTCTACTAAAAAACCGAATACTTTTGATGGTGCTATCATTCCCTGATAAATACTTCCATAAAATTCACCATTTCGGATGCGATAATCTATGGTGACACCTGGCAAAAATTGGGTGTAAACATTCGGCTCTCTTCCTTCTTCGGTACTGTTGATGTTCGGGTTTTGGGCAAGTGCTAATAAATTTTGGCGGTACATATCCACGTGCTCCAATCGAAGGATAGGTGTTATACCCCATTTCCCGATATTAAATTCATTTCGGATAAAGCCATTGATTGACCAAAGGCGGTACCATAAATCTGTAGTTGCTGTCCCATTTCTTGCCCACCTGCTGCTGTCTGCAACCAAGAATCGGTCTTTGAAGGTTTCACGGTGCAAATTGATAGCCGCTTCCAGGTGATGCTCCCCCCCGAAAGCTTGCCAATCAGAATCCATCGTTTCCTTAAAACCCGAAACGGTATATGTCCAACGACTATCCGTTGTACTTTCCCGACCATTCAACACCCTGCCAACAATAACGTAATCCTCCTCTCCAAATGTCTTTCCATTCAAATAGCCGTAACGGTCGTTAAAAATTGCATCTCCTACGTAATTCCTTACCTCTGATGCTTTGACCTTTGCCGTGACCTGTCTCCACCAATCTCGTTCAAAATCGGTCGCATAAATTTTTGAAGTGAAACTCAGGTTTTTATTCGGCAACCATTTGTGGATGATGTCAACACCATACCGCCTCATTGTAAATTGGTCGGCATCCAAAGGGTTTTGCGTAGGATCGGTATCAAAAGTAAAGGGTGTCTGTGAGCTTAAGGAAGCCTGATTGTCTTCAAACTGTCCGCTTACTTTAAAATACAAGGACTGGTTATCAGAAAGCTTGGCAAAAATTTTGGCATTCAAATTCAGTACTTCTACCGAAGAATTATCGGTAAAGCCATCAAATTTTTTGTAAACACCTTCCACCAATGCCCCGAGGTTATTCCAAGTGCCCCCGTATGAAAGTAAGCCCGTTTGATAGTTTCGCTGACCACCAATGAGTTTAACCCTTAGTTCAGGTTTTTGAGGTGGCATAGCCGTTATATAATTGATTGCACCATACATATTATTCGGACCAAATCGTAACATATCTGCACCTTTGTAAACTTCTATTGCGGTTAGACGGTCACTCACAGGATTGTAATAGGCACCTGGGGCAATGTAAGGTGCAGTTGCGGAAGGCGTTCCATCTTCCATCAATAATACCTTTTTTGAACGCCTGCCCCAAGAACCCCTGATACTTATGTTCGGGCGGTTGGAAAGCCCCATATCTCCTACAATATTCACCCCTGGTACGGTACGTAGGACTTCTTCTGTACTCAACGGATTGATGTTTTTTAAAGCAATGGGATTAATGCGAAAATTGCTGCCTTTGAACCCACCCTTGTAATTATTGGGCGATGCACTCACAATTACTTCATCAAGTGTGGTATTGGCAAGTTGCAATTCAATCCGTCCTAAATCTGATGTTTGGACATTTACTTCAATAATGATTTCGTCATAACCCAAATATTTAATGATGATTTTGTCATTACCGTTGGCATTTGATAATTCAAAATTCCCTTGCTCATCCGTAACCGTTCCGTTTCCACTTGACTGTAATTGAACCAAAGCTCCTATCAATGGCTGTTGGTGGGTTTGGTCAATGACTTTTCCTGTTATATTTTCTTGTGAAAAAGCCCAATTACTGATGGCTAAAAAACTGATAAGGATTATTGTGATTTTTTTATTCATTTTTTGATTTTTCTGATTGCTGCCAACGGCCCGGCTACGTGACGTGCCGGATTCTAGATTTACCATTTTCGTTTTAATTCACAAATGCTAGCGCAGGCAGCAAAAGACCAATTTGGCGCAGCTTGGCTTTTGCT
>JALEGO010000715.1 GCA_022763165.1 Flavobacteriales bacterium | reverse complement strand
GACAGTATAAACGAATTGTTTATGTTTTTCAAGCGATACCTCTTTTTCTAAAGTGACTTCCGGGTTGTCACAAAAAGGCTCATTAAATCCAATTGCATAGTCTTGCGAGAAACATGTAAGTTCCACTAAACTCCAACATAAAAATGAGATTGATATTTTCAATATAGAATTCATTTTCTAATCAGCAGGAATTAATTTCACGGTCTTATTTGTTTGATCATCAATGCCAAGAAAAAAAGCATTTTCGCAGAATTGAGTGGATGCCACATCATTGGGATTTGTTTCCCCCCAATAAAGTGTGCCCAATTTAAAAAGTGATTCAGGCAGCTTCTCATCTACTTTTATGATATACTTAAATTTGAAATAGGATTTATGCTCTGGGGCAGCAGTCCATTTCATCTTGACATTATTTCCTTGGCTAACAGCTTTTCCTGTTCCAGGAGAATTCCAAGCCAATATGACATCGTTATTTGTAATAACCCAATCAAGATATTTTATATCCTTTTTGACAAAGCCAGAGTCATTGACAGTAATATTCACTTGATAAATGAAATCTCCATCCTTACCATCTGTCAGTGTCACATTTTTGTCTATTCTGACTTTTGGATGATCACAGTTTGGGTTTTGAAGGTTTGAAGAATAGTCTTGACCTTTTGAATTCATTGAAATTAGAATCGTTATAAGTAGAGCGATAAGATGGTCTAGGTTTCTCATTCAATATAATTTTACAAGTTTGACCGAATTCGTTCTAAGTCTATTTATTCTCATCACTGCGACCTTGGTTGAAGTAAAGAAGCGGTCACTATCATCATCCTTCCAAAAAACCATGCCATTGTAGAAGTCTGAGTCATCAATATGGTTTTTTGAAAAGATTTTGTAAGAGAGCAATAGGTTTTTTTTGTGTTTTGGAAGTTTTGGCCAATAGGCGATCAGTCTACCTTTATTGTGTTTTTGAAACTGACCCTTTTGTAGGTTTTCAGGGCTAGAAAACCACAGGTCTTCATGTTGATCTTCATACTGAATGTGATTTTCCATTTCATGATCTTTGTGAAGATAGATTTTGACGGTATATTCAAAACAAGTGTCATTGCTTTCTTCAGTAACCTGTTTTAGAGCCATACCAATCTTTGAAGCTTTAATAGTTCGCGCTGGTTTGATCTTGGCAAATGACTGTGACCAGGAAATACCCTGGCCACAACTTAGGAAACAGATTAGGACAAATGCTCTTGCTTTCATTTAGGACGAGGCTTTGAGTTTCCTAACTCCCAAGAAATCTTTTATTTCTGATTCTTCATTCAGCTCGCCCTCACTAAGATCCATGGCGAAGGTATAGCTGCTCTGATTAGAAGGAATTTCTTCAAAATCTACGGCTCTGAAAACCGCAAGTCTATTATCAGAAGTGACTCCCCACAAAACATTTTCGTGATTTGGGTTCCATTTTATTTTTTGCGTGTTGCCATAGGTGAATAAAGCATTTCTGTCAATTGAGGCCAAATAAAGTGTATTAATCATCACTGGATTACCGGACTTGTCGGTTACCTTGGCGATCACTGCTTCTCCTTTGGGGAACTTTTGAGGACTATCACAATTAAATATTCCAAATCTGCTCGCGGTGAAGTTTCTAACGACTCTGTTTTTAGTTATTTGTATCTTCTGCATATTCGCTTGTGCTTCTTCCCATTTCTTTCTTCGTTCTGCCATTTCGGCCTCCCATTCTGCTCTTTTTTTCTCCAGTTCGGCTTTCTTCTCATTGTACGCCTGTTGTTGTTTGGCCTCATCTTTCTTTCTTGAATCTAATCTCGTGAGATAGGCCTCATATTTTTCTTCAAAATTCTCACAAGCTTTACCATAACTGGATTTACCATACCTCGGGTATACAATTAGGTTTTCTATGCGATCTCCTTTCGAGAGCTTCAAAGTATAAGATTTTCCTTTGTCCTTTTCTGAAATTTCCACATCATCCCATGTTATGGCATAATAGGCATCAGAGAAATCTTTGTTTTCAGCGCTAACTTCCCAATACAAGTCGTTAAACGCCATTATTTCAGGAAATTCTTTTGGGTCAACATCGATTCTAAAGGTTGGCTTTTTCTTATCAACTGCCTTAGGTCGTTCGGGAATTTTTCTTTTGATTTTTTGGATGTCGTCTTGTATCACTTTTAAATCAGACTTTATCAATTGGATTTCTTCATTTGAGGCCTCTTGTAGATATACTGGCTCTTCCTCAATAAAAGGTTCTGCTTGATTTACCGCAACTTCTTCATCTAGAGTTTTAAAATCAGAATGACCTAAGTACTGCCAGTTTCTTTCAACCGTATCTAGATAATACTCATTGTAAATATCTTCAGTTTGTTCAGATATCATATTTACCTCTATTGGGTTCTCAGGATTGACAAACAATTGCTTACCGTTTTGTTCAGCCGTGATTTCCATCATACCAGCAGACTCAAAGGTGTACTGAACACCCGCTGAATCATAGGTCATAGGAATTCCTGAAATGAAGAAATCATCTGTCTTTTTAAACTCACGATACTTCAATTGAATTTGACCTTTGATCAGTTCTCCATTTTCATCTACAAAAGCATTTTTTGGCACAAGTAATTGTGATCCAGTATAATACTTCAGTGCATGATCTTCTTCTGGATCGATATTATAAACTGAGAATTTGATATTCGCCTTAGTAGGTGGGTTTACAAAAGGTGAATTTGTTGAATCTCCCAATATCGTTAAAGAACTTGAATTACTTGTGGTATTACCATCACTAACATTATTGGTGTTAAAGTTCCCGAATAGACTTACAAGAATAGTTCCAATAAGGATTGTTCCACCGGTCATACCCATCACCCAAGGTTTCTTAAAGAAGGGTTTCTGTAAAGCCTGGGCAGCTTGAAACTGATTCAGAACCTGACTAAAATCTTTATTAGCCCTGATTTCTTCAGCAGTTATTTTTTTTCGATCAATATTAATTTTTGGTTTCATTTTATATTTTTTATATCGTCAGTAGTTATCACTGATAAGATTATTTTACAGTTTGTTCGAATTTGTGTTTTTTCATCTTTTCTAAGACTCTGTAAGTCTTCACCTTTGCGTTGTTTTCAGTAATGCTTAAGATCTCGCCAATTTCTTTGAAAGATCTCTTTTCAAAATATCTCATTTCAATGAGATTTAAATCATCCTCAGCAAGTCCTCTTAATGAAGCTACCAAGTGTTCCATTTTTTCGTCTTTATTGTCAGAGTCTTGCGAGAGTTCATTAACCATTTCCTTTAAGTTGGTAGAGTCGATGTTTACAGTACGCTCAGCCTTGCGGTCTTTGAAAAATTGATTGATTTCACTGTAGGCGATTCTATAAAGCCAACTTGAAAAGGGCAATCCTCTAAATTCGTATTTATGCAAATTTGTTAGAGCTTTCAGGAAGACCTGAGAAGCGCAATCAAAAGCTCCTTCCTTATCATCCATTCTTTGGTAGATGAAGTGAAAAATCTGCTCATAGTATTTGTTATATAAGAACTCAAAATGTTTTGGATCCTTTTTGGCAGCATTGATGAACTTGCGCTCTCTCTCTAGCTCATCTTTGCCTTGGTGATATTTTGAGGTATTCAACATATTTAATTTGTTTTGCGACTTATTAGTATAACCTCAAGTCGTGAAAAAGATACAATGCAATTTTATTTTAGAACGAAAGATTCACTTTTAAAGGTTCTTCCATGGGAAGACTTTATGGCATAAATGAATACTTTGACCTTTTTGTTGGTACTTTTAATTGCGCTTATTGCAGAAGGCGTTAATCTATTGCCTACAATAGTTTCTCGGTATCGGAATTTTCTTTTTCTATCTGAAATGGAGATCTTAAATTGCGTTACATTATACAGACCAGCTAATTTTGAGTTTTTTAAATGTTGCGCTTTGGAATTTTGAAAAATTGATGCTCCCTCGTCTTTACTCAATTGTGCCAAAAATTCGCTTTTATACAACCTCTTTTTTCTATAAAAGGGATTGTACATCTTTCTCTTTAATTGTTTGTTCTTGGAATTGGTGTTTTTTTTATCCGCGTCAAGCATGAAATTTAGACCAAGAACACTTGCTTCTTTATAGCGCCAATCTGGATTGACATTAATTGTAGGTTTCCGAATGCTACTACAAACTAATTTGATTTTGCCTAGGTATAGTGAGTCATGATCAAATCGTTCGTATACATCAATGTATATAGGAGTCCCAGGACGCTCATTTTCAATGCAAATATAAAAGCGTTTTAAAGGTATGGTTGAGGTGGAGCCTTCTTTGTAATCTGTGATCGCGGTGCTGTTTGCTCCAGGAATATAGTGTCCCGCAAGAGTGTTTCTGGATTTTTTGAAAAAATAACCAAAGGGGCTTAGAGTCATTTTCTTCATTACAATGTAGTCCATACTGACCATTTCATATTTTATCGGGATTTTGTTATGAGGTTTTTCAGCATATGCCACCAGGTTGTGTTGATTTACGGTATCAGATATAATATAAAAATGATTGTCAATTTCTGGAAATACATCTTCATGAGTGTCCTCTAAAGTTGAATAAGGAAGATAGTTATGTTGTATGTTATGCTTAAGATTCTTTTTTATCTTAATGACTTGAGCATTTATCAAAAAAGTGTTTAAAGCAATGATTGTAATGATGTTAAGGCAATATTTCATAGTATATATAACCCTAAAATGAACGAAAAGTAACAGTGTTTATTGCAACTGATAGATATTCAGGTTTTTGTATGTGCCAATGAGACTATCAAGATAAGTTGTTGTTTTAAGTTCCGTTTGAATTTCATTGGTATTTAAGATCAGATACTTGGCACCCAGTTTCATTGCATCTTCAATTTTTGTGGCTCTACTTTCGTGAGTTCTAAAAAGATCAGTAAAACCCTTTTGATCCATTAAATATAAAGTAATATTGGGGCTTTGATCTTGGAGGCTAACAACTAAATCTTCTCTTGAAATACCTAAACCCCGTAAAAATGGTTTTACGTCCTCATGTGCTTTATAAACCGTTCTATAGTTCCAATGCCACCAATTCCAAAGATCTTTGGTTTTTTGAGGGATTAATGGGGAATGCCTTCCAATTCTATCGCCTTCAAAGTACTTGAGTCTGTGCATTGACATCCCATATGCAAAGCATAAACAAACGAATATTAGCAGGGCTATGGTCAAATGCTTTTTAATTGATGCGAAATGATTCACAAGGATAAGAACTAAAGCAAAAACACCTAGAATCAAATACATAAGATCAATCATGTAGTAGTCATGAACGCTAAAATTTTTATACCACAACACGATGTATGCTAGTCCGGCAAGCAATTGATAAATAACAAATAATCGTATCAATTTGAAAGGTGTTGAACGAACCTTAAGGAATAAGGAACTGACGACTACAATCCCCAAAACAATGAGAACAATTGAGTAGTGGTATTCGGGAAGGACAATTTCTAAAAATTCATCCCAAATTTCCCTGATTTCTTGTTGCTCAAGTTTCCATAGCGGTCGAAATTCTGTTAGAAAATACCAACTGTCATTTTTTTCGTTAAACCACTTTACGCCTAGTAACCAAGTCAAACATATTAGTCCAGAGGAAAGGGGTAAAAAAATATTCAATACTTTCTTGAAAAAGCCACCTTGATCTCTGATTTGTTGCCAAATAAAATGAAGATAAAAAGGCATTAGAAATATGGAGAGTGAAAACCTAATTAGAACAGCCAAGGTTAGAAGTGAGAAAGCCAGAGCGAAAAACCATCTTGACTTATTTCCATTCAAATAATAATAAATGCCTGCAAGTGAGATGCAAAAGGCCGGTACATTAGGTAAAAAGCTAGCCCCATAAAAGATTAACACAGGACATGTAAAAGCAAAAGTCATCAACAGAATAGAGTGTGTTTGCTCAAGTCCAATAGTCTTTCCTATCTTGAAGAGGTACAAAAGACCAAGAAAAAGAAGCAGTATATTCAGAAGTCGATAAGAACCTTCAGATTGTCCAATAATCTGCCACACCAGAGCATTGGTGTAATATAAAATTGGGAATTCCTGTATTCCCTTTCCTTCTTTACTTAGTTGACTGTGTATCCGAGGTGACCAAAATTTCATACCCTCTTCATAATAGTTGAGGGTCACAGACAATCCATCCGCTTGTCTCCACATATGCTTTGAAT
>JALEGO010000714.1 GCA_022763165.1 Flavobacteriales bacterium | reverse complement strand
CGGAAAACATGCCACAATCAAATAACAATACTTCTGGCCATGTACAAGATTGTCGCTGTCCTGATATGTCATGGTAGCGTTTCCATTGATAGTAGCGATCAAGTTATAACCTGCTGGTGCACCCGTCTCACATGAATCCGGACTAAAACCTAGAGAATCAATTCTCCTGTAAATCTTGTAACCACTGATGTCTGGACAAAAGCTCGGATCCCAATTCAGAATAACACTATTCCCTTGGGGTTCTGCTGTCAAATTCTCTGGGGCAGGAGCAATCACCTTAATAACGAACGTTTCAAAATCAACCAACTGGACGGTACTATTGTCATCAGCGACTTTAAATACTGTTTGATAGTCATTATTTCTAACATGGCTGCAGTTTGTAAACCACTCAAATACGGAAACTACAGAATCAAAGGCTGATGCTGTATTAAAAGTAGCTGGACTGTTGGTTAAGGTTAAGGGTTCCCCTGTTGCAGTAAGCGTTAGAAAATCTCCTATGTCAGGGTCCGTAGCAATAACTGTTTCTTGGATGGTATCCCCAGCAAAAACACAAAGAGGATCTAGGGGCAAAATGTCTGGAGGTTGATTTGGACATGGCGCTTTAATTGTTATTTGCATGTCCCTCCGAACACTTCCAATTTTAAAACCATTTCTATATTCTTCAATCAGAATAGCCACGTTGTATTCTCCTTGACAATTTGGTGAATCCCAAAGCAGTGTGCCGTTCACAGGGTCTATCGAAAATGTGCCTCCAATACAACCTGAGACTTGATTTGGAAAAACATAGTTTGGAATTGATGCTCCATTCCCAGCCAAGCTTGGCACAATGGAATAAACCAAGCTATCGCCATCAGGATCAATTGCACCTGGATTGTGCAGATACGGGAAATTTATACATCCGTTGTCAATAGGTGGGTTTGTCAAAGTAGGTGATTCGTTGATAAGGCCAGGGGCTATTATGAGTTCGGAGGAAATGAAGAATGGAACATGTACAGAATTCGGAATATTGTTTATGTTATCGTTTCTGTTGGGGTCTTCAACCGAGATGGTGTAAGTACCTAATCCAGAGTATGTGTGATCAACTGTGTATACGTTTTTTTTGATGTCATTTCCTAAAAGTTCGCCACAATTCTGGCAATCGCAAGTGCCGCAAATACCTCCAATATTGCCAGTTCCGTTTACTCTTGATATTGTGTCTTTGGAATTATCACCAAAATTAATCTCCAGTTCGCACCGATCTGCAGCACAAGAAGACTCTTTCGTGTAAGTGGTTATTGTTATTCGATAAGTTAAGCCAGAAACGTGTTCATAGGTAATTTCTCCTGCACGATTGTGAGTGGCATATGAGCAATACCCAATAACCATCAGAATCAATATGAACATTAGCTTTATCCTCATCCTCCTATCTGTCTAATAAATTTACTGAAATTTACTGGTTTTATAAACTCCAATTTATTATAGAAACCAATAAACAAAATTAGTGTTTATAATTTAATAACATTCAGCATCAAAGCTTATTTGGAATATGCTGATGGACTAGTTTGATAAAACATGAAAATAACCTTTGATTGTCCTCTTTTCAAGACCCCTTAGTCTTATTTCAAATACATCACAGACGTAATAGTAAATACCGTCAGAAACTTGGAGTCCACTCTTCTCATGTTCACCGTTCCACAGAATGTTGGGATCTAAAGTTTTGAAAACTCTTTCTCCCCATCGATTATAGATACGTAAATCCACACTTTCAACGTGCCTATATGGAAAAGGACGAAGCTCATCGTTGAACCCATCTGCTCCAGGGGTAAAAACATTTGGGAGTTCGTATACCGGACAATTATCAATACAAACAGTATCACTCAAAACACTTTGATTCAGAAATGTATCTAATGCAGCCACCGCATAACAACCTGCAATTGACTCACTTTCATGAAAGTAAAACGTATCCTCTGCCTGGGGAATGTAACCCAGGAGATTAAAGTCTCCTCCAAAAATCGGTGTAAAAAAGACATTGTATCCCACAACATCATCAGCGCAACCTATGCTTATAGGATTATTCCATATTACCGAGCTTTCCGAATCAAAACAATTCGCCAAAATACTGATACTATCTGGTGGACATGGAGCAATATTATCTACAGGAATGCCACAATGAATTTGTGATCGATTGAGGATTGGGTTAATAATTCCGGATACAGAATAAGACCCTATACTCTTTACATAATAGCAGTATTCTTCTCCATTCACTAAATCATAATCCGTATAATACGAAGCACTTACAGTGTCGATAGCAATAAATGCGCCTGCAAGGTTTTTATAAATCACATATTCACTATTAGTCCAGGGCACATCTTCCGACCAATTTAGTTCTAAAGCATTGTCTGTTGGAGTTGATGATAAAAAAACAGAGGATGCTTCATTTGACGCGCCAACAAGTTCATTTGAGTTGTAATAAAACTCAATTTTGTAGTTCCAGGCAAACTCACTAGTGTTGATATCAATGTCTTCTAAAATCGTGTCCAGCTCAACTATAGAATTCTTTAAGCCAGTTTGGTAGATTTCCACATCGGCCCCATCAAAGCCTTGCTTTCTAAGAACTTTGTATTTGTAAGGGCCAGGATATTGAATAGTATCCAGTTCAGTTGGCATCGACCATATGATTGAATCCTTACCGCTTTGTTGATTGGTCTCATGAATAGAAACATGAGTGATAATTGGCACTTCCTTTTTCAAAGAGGAGCAGGTTTCAAATGACGCCTGACTTTCAGCACCATTTGCGAAACAAGCCACAATCAAATAACAATACTTCTGACCATATATAAGGTCATTATTGTCTAAATAGCTAGTAGCACCAGCTGGTACAGTAGTCAACAAGAAATATCCTGCTGGCGCACCGGTCTCGCAAGAATCAGGGCTAAAACCTAAAGAGTCGATTCTCCTGTAAATTTTGTATGCATCAATATTTGGACAATATGCTTGATCCCAAGTCAGCAAAATACTATTCCCTTGTGGGCCTGAATGTAGATTTTCAGGAGCTGGTGAAATCACTCTTATTTGAAATGTCTCAAAATCGGATAAAGATACATTGTTGTTATTATCGCTAACTTTAAAAATAGTCTGGTAATCAGCTTCACGGACATGATCACAATTTGTTATCCATTCAAAACTTCCCGATATAGAACTGAAACCTGAAATGGTGTCAAAAGAAGCTGGACTATTTGATAAAAAAAGCGGTTCCCCGGTGGCCGTTAACGTAAGAAGCTCTCCTGGATTTGGGTCTGAGGCCGAAATGCTTTCGTTTATCGTGTCACCCGCAAAGACACATTTCAAAGACAATTCATTGATCATGGGTGGAAGATTTAGGCATGGAGCGTTGATAGTAATTTGCATATCCCTCCTAATACTTCCAATCCTTGTTCCGTTTCTGAATTCTTCAATTAAAATGGCTACATTATACTCTCCTTGACATACAGGGGCATCCCATGTGAGCGTCCCTGTTTTGGAATCAATTGTAAAAGTTCCTCCTGTACAGCCTGCAACTTGGTGTGGAAATACGTAATTCTGAATAGCCGCTCCCCCTGCTCCTATGCTTGGTACAAGAGAATAGACCAAGCTATCTCCATCGGGATCATAAGCGCCTGGGTTATGCGAATATAGAATATTCACACATCCATTGTCAACAGGAGGGTTTGTTAAAACGGGAGACTCATTCAGGAAGTTTGGGGCAATCACCAATTCAGACGATATAAAGAAAGCAACACCAAGTGAATTTGGTATGTTATTTATATTGTCATTTCGATAGGGGTCTTCAACAGAAATGATATATTTACTTGGTCCTGGAAATGCGTGATTAACAGAATAAACATTCTTTTTAATGTCATCTCCAATAAGTTCGCCACAATGCTGACATCCACAAGGAGGGCAGGTGCCACTCGCAGACGTTCCATTGTTTCTTGCTACAGTGTCTTGAGTTCCATCTCCAAAATCAATGACTAATTCGCATCTATCAGCGGCACAAGATGACTCTTTGGTATATGTTGTCACAATGATTTTATAGGTAGAGCCTGATACGAACTCATATGTGATTTCACCCGCGCGATTATGAGTAGCAAAACTCTGTATGGTCATGAGGCCTAAAAGCCAGACCAAGATTAGCCTTAATTTCATCCTTTGTCGTTCTTATGATAAATTTAGTGAAAATTTACCACTGAACTGATTCGCTAGTAGTCAATGACTTGTTGCTCTATGGATTCGGGTAAATCCCGATATTCATATTCTTGATTTCTTAACTGAGGAGTGAATCCCGCTTCTTTTATGGCTGATTGAATTCCATCTGCCGTAAATCTATGAGGTGCACCAGCTGCAGATACCACATTCTCCTCTATCATGATAGAGCCAAAATCATTAGCCCCAGAATGCAGGCAAACTTGAGCTATTTCCTTCCCAACGGTTAACCATGAGGCCTGAATGTTTATAATGTTGGGTAACATAATTCTCGAAAGTGCTATCATTCGTACATACTCCTCTCCGCTAACTGCATTTCTAATTCCTCTTAAGCGGTTTAACAATGTACCTTCATCTTGAAATGGCCATGGAATAAATGCCAAAAAGCCCTTTGAGGATTCTGGTTTTTCAGATTGAACCTGCCGAATGTCTACCAAATGTTCAAATCGTTCTCTCACAGTCTCCACATGACCAAACATCATCGTTGCCGATGTTGTCAAATTGAGTTGATGCGCTGCCCTCATCACATCTAACCATTCTTTTCCAGAACATTTTCCCTTAGAAATCAATCTTCTCACTCTGTCATTAAGAATCTCAGCACCTGCGCCTGGCAAGGAATCCATGCCAGAAGCTTGTAATTCTTTTAACACATCATAATGCGTCATCTGTTCAAGTTTACAAATGTGAGCGATCTCGGGTGGCCCTAAAGCGTGTAACTTCAGGTTTGGATAAAGAGATTTTAATTCCCGAAAAAGGTCAGTGTAATATTTTAATCCTAAATCTGGATGATGGCCTCCTTGTAATAATAATTGCTCACCACCATATCTAAAGGTTTCTTCTATTTTTCGCTTATATGTTTCTATATCGGTAATGTAGATCTCCTTATGGCCAGGTGGTCTGAAAAAATTACAAAACTTGCAATTGGCTATGCAAACGTTTGTAGTGTTGACATTTCTATCAATGATCCATGTTACTGGCTCTGATCCTTTCTTCTGCCTACGAAGTCTATTCCCAACGTAAGTCAGCTCAGATGTTGTGGCTTGTTCAAAGAGAAAAACTCCCTCCTCGACACTCAAAAAGTCAAGATTTAGGGCTCTTTCTAATAACTCTGTTTTTTTCATCCTGTAATGGTTAGAGCATGCATCATTCTATTCTACGAAATTAACTAATTTTGGCGATCTAATTTTATATGAGGGTGATAATGGAAACAGTAAAAAAAGCGAAAAGTTTAGATCAAAAAAAAGACTTCATTCTATTGAGATCAAAATCAGATAAAAACCTGAATGAATATCTCTCAGAAAACGAACAAAAATTTCTTCAAAAAGAATTGAAATCAGCAAGAACTTCTATTGTCATTCAAAGACCTGATTCTAGAGTTTGGATCATTGAAGCAATAGAAAATGAAGTTGAATATATCCAACATGAAAAATATCGTAAAATAGGTAATACCCTTCTTAGAAGTTTGAATCATCTCAAACTATCCTCAGTTCAAATCTTTGCGCCTTCACTAAAACAGTCTTTTGTTCTAGCTTTTGTAGAGGGTCTTTTATTAGGCAACTATCAATTCTTAAAGTACTTTTCTGACCGCAAAGAGCGAGCGAATACACTTCAAAAAGTTAATGTCATACACGCTGAGATTTCCAGTGGAGACCTTAGGGAAGTGATAAATACATGTGCCGCTACCAAAGAAGCTAGGGATTTGGTCAATGAACCTGTTTCATTTCTAACAGCTACAGAAATCGCGAATCAAGCCGAAAAGCTGGGAAAAGAGTATGGTTTCGAAGTGGAGGTCTTTAAAAAGAAAAAAATAGAAGCACTAAAAATGGGAGGGCTCTTAGCAGTCAATCAAGGAAGTGTTGATCCTCCGTCATTTTCCATTTTGGAGTGGAAGCCAAACAATGCCAAAAACAAAAAACCCGTAATCCTTGTTGGAAAAGGTGTAGTTTATGATACAGGAGGTCTCAGCCTAAAACCAACTAAGGGTTCCATGGATGAGATGAAGGCCGATATGGGGGGAGCGGCTGCTGTGATTGGAGCACTTTGCGCTGTTTCATCAAATAAACTTCCTGTTCACGTTATCGGGCTGGTCCCCGCAACTGATAACAGGCCTGGTCTCAATGCTTACGCTCCAGGAGATGTAGTAAAAATGCATAATGGAATGACCGTTGAAGTACTAAATACAGATGCTGAGGGAAGAATGCTATTGGCTGACGCATTGAGCTACGCCAAAAATTACAAGCCTGAATTGGTTATTGATTTAGCCACTTTAACTGGCGCTGCACACAGAGCAGTTGGCACTCATGCCTCTGTCATTATGGGCAATGCACCACAATCCACTTTCGAAATCTTAGAAACAGCTGGAGAAAGAACATATGAAAGAACTGTAGAATTCCCTTTTTGGGAAGAATACGGTGACATGCTGAAATCAACAATAGCAGATGTTAAGAATATTGGAGGTGCTCTAGCAGGAGCAATAACTGCTGGTAAGTTTCTTGAACACTTTACCAAGGACAAAGGTAAAAGCTCATACGACTGGATTCATATGGACATAGCAGGTCCTGCTTTCTTAAATTCAAGGGATCACTACAGAACTGTTGGAGGCACAGGTGTTGGTGTAAGATTGCTATACGAGTTCATCAAAACAACCTATAGCAAATGAAAAATATTGTTGCCGGAATAACGCTAGGGGATGCCAATGGTATAGGGCCTGAGCTAATTATTAAGACTTTCTCGGACAAACGCATGCTAGAGCTATGTACTCCTGTAATTTATGGAAATAAACAGGTTATTCTGCATTATAAGAAGCTTCTTGAAAACGGAGACTTTAGATTTGAAGTCTTAAAGCCACAAGAAACTCCAAAACCTGGAAAAATCTATTTGCGTCAAGTTGGTGAAAACATTAAAATTGAAACGGGAGAGTCATCTAAAGAAGCTGGAAAGCTGGCTTTTAAAGCATTAGAAACCGCTACTCATGAGTTGGCGGATAACCTCACAGATATATTGATCACTGCTCCTATAAACAAGAAAAACATTCAGTCCGAAGAGTTTAAGTTCCCTGGTCACACCGAATATCTGGCAAACTATGCCAATGAAGATTACCCTCTTATGCTTATGGTACATGGGGACTTACGCATTGGAACCGTGACAAATCATTTACCTTTAAAAGATGTTTCTTCATCTCTAGACAAAGATTTGATTTTAAAGAAATTAATGGTTTTCAACAAAACTTTGAAACAAGATTTTCGAATCCAAAGACCAAAAATCGCAGTACTCAGTTTAAACCCTCACTCTGGAGATGAAGGATTATTGGGAGAAGAAGAGAATAGCACAATCAAACCAGCGCTAAAGGAGGCCAATGAAATGGGATTATTGACTTTTGGCCCTTTTGCGGCAGACGGTTTTTTTGGAAACAGTAATTACCGCAAATTTGATGGAATCCTTGCCATGTATCATGACCAAGGACTTATTCCTTTTAAATCTATTTCCGCAAATGAAGGTGTAAATTTTACAGCAGGTCTTCCAATTGTTAGGACCTCCCCAGACCATGGAACAGCCTACGATATTGCCGGTAAAAATATTGCTGATGCTCAGTCTTTTAGGCAGGCTATTTATCTCGCCTGTGATGTGTATAAAAGAAGAAAAGAATATCGAGCGCTTAAAGCAAATTCACTGTAATCGCAATAATCAAGACAACTATTTTTATCAACAGCTTTTTTTTGTACCTTTGCCGCCCCAATGAGGACTCTTGAGCAATATACAATTGAGTTTGCCGGTTTAAAGAACGGAAATCACCATTTCGACTTTGAACTGGACCAACATTTCTTGGAAAATTTTCCATTAGATGAAACTGTTGATATTGCTATGAAAGTCTTTGTAGAACTTGAAAAAAGCGATGCTCTTCTAAATTTTAATTGTTCTATCAATGGAACAACTACCCAACCTTGCGATAGTTGTGGAGAGCTTTGTGATATTTCGTTCGATAACGAAGACCAGCTATTGGTGAAGTTTAGTTCAAATGCCGAAGAAGTCGGTTCTGATAACATGGTTATTCTGGATTTGAACGAACACAAGATAGACTTATCTCAATTCCTATATGAGTTGGTAGTACTTTCTTCTCCTTTGAAAAGAGCACATGAAGAGGGGAAATGTGATGAAAGTACCATCTCACGCCTGAGCTCTGAAGAGCGCGGCACTATGGACCCGAGATGGGCGAAATTAAAAGATTTAGAAATTTAAAATAGATAGAAATGGCACATCCTAAAAGAAAACAATCGAAGTCAAGAAGGGACAAGAGAAGAACTCATTATAAAGCTTCAATTCCTCAAATTGCGACTTGTCCTACTACCGGAGAGCCTCACTTGTACCACAGAGCATATTGGTCTGAAGGTAAGCTTTACTACAGAGGTAAAGTTGTGATGGAAAAAGAGGTTGCGCTTTAAATTCCTTTGCTAACCTAAATTAGCATTTTTGAAAAGGACTACCGCTGCTATCACCGCTGTTGGTGGATATGTTCCAGAATTCGTTCTTGACAACAAGAAACTGGAGCAAATGGTTGATACGAATGATGAGTGGATTACCAGTCGTACAGGTATCAAAGAAAGAAGGATTCTTAAGGGAAAGGATCTAGGTTCTTCTGATTTGGCTGTGCCAGCCATCAAAGAACTTCTAGACAAAAGAGGCATCTCTGCCTCAGAAATAGATCTCATTATTTGTGCCACTACAACTCCTGATCTCGTTTTCCCTGCAACAGCGAATATAATTGCGCGGAAAATTGGTGCCCAAAACAGTTTTGGATTTGATCTTCAAGCTGCCTGCTCTGGGTTCTTATTTGCACTTACAACAGGGTCAAAATTCATTGAAAGTGGCACCCACAAAAAAGTTCTTGTAGTTGGCGTTGATAAAATGTCTGCCATAATTGATTATGAAGACAGGGCCACTTGCGTTATCTTCGGTGATGGTGGAGGCGCTGTTCTTTTGGAGCCAAACACCGAGGGTTATGGAATAATTGACGCCAGACTCTATTCTGATGGAAATGGAGAAAAGCATCTTCATCAAAAGGCTGGTGGCTCGCGAAGACCTCCTTCTCTCGAAACTGTTAAAAACAAGGAACACTACGTATATCAGGAAGGCGCAGCTGTTTTCAAACATGCAGTCGTTAGTATGGCCGATGTCTCTGAAGAGATTATGACACGGAATAACCTTTCTGCTGAAGATGTTGCATGGTTGGTGCCACACCAAGCTAATAAGCGGATTATTGATGCCACAGCTCGCAGAATGGGTTTGGACGCGAGCAAAGTAATGCTCAATATCGAAAAATTTGGCAATACCACAAGCGGCACCATACCCCTGTGCTTATGGGAATGGGAGTCTAAACTGTCGAAAGGTGAAAACTTGGTGCTCTCAGCATTCGGAGGAGGGTTTACTTGGGGTGCTGTTTACGTGAAATGGGCTTATTGATGTCATGTCAAAGCTCCAACCCATAATAACTCTACTTACTTTTTTTCTTTCTTTCTCAGCGCTGACCAATACGAATACACAAATTGACAGTTTAAAGTCACTCTTTTGGAAAGAAACAGATACACACAAAAAAATAGACCTGGCAGATCATCTTATTACAACCTATAGATCTGGCCCCATTGATTCAAATTTCTATAGCAATACAGACAGTGTGATTAAGTATGCTTGGTTAGCTATAAGACTTTCAAATCATACCAAAGAACGACCAAAATTAACCAAGTTATTTTGGAGAATTGGAGGCTGTTATGCCGAGAAACATGACCTTGATTCGGCAATTGTAAATTATAAAAAAGCAATATCATCCATAAAACCAGGAGCAGATACTATTCCTCAATTGAGAATGAACCTTGGTATAGCATATAAACGAAAAGGTGAGTACCATTTAGCACTTGACAGCTATCAGAAATCCTTGGATATCGCAAAGTCACTAAAAGATGGTTTATCAGTAGGATATTTATACGATGGAATTGGCTCTTTGTACAATGAACTTAAACAACCTGATAAGGCACTCGAGTATTATGCGCTGTCGGTCGAGGCACTCGAAAACTCTAGTCATCCATTTGCAAATTCCTTCAAAGCACAAGCCTTTATTAATTCCGCAACGGTAATGATTGAAAAAGGCAATACTGATTCAGCAAGAACAAATCTCTTAATGGCCAAGGATATTTTTGAGGGATACAAAAACGAACGTGCTCTAGCCTTCACTTACGCAACTTTAGGTCAAGTTTTCTATAAAGAAAAGGACTTTGAAAACTCAATCAAATACTATAAGCTCACGCAAAACACCGCTCGAAAGCTAAATGATGTAAGCGCAATAATGTCTTCTTCACTGTATTTAGCCCAGTCACTGCATAGCACTAAAAGAAGTCAGGAAGCACTTAAGATTATAGATAAAGCTTTAGCAATTGCTAAGGAAAAAAAGTTGTATTCGGATATTCAAAAGCTTTCAGGTGTTAAGCTAGACGTCATGAAAGACTTGAATATTAAGAATGGAATTCATGAAACCATTGCCTTGCACCTTGCCGCAAAAGACTCTGTTTTTAATGTAGAAAATCAAAAGACTTTTCTCGAAATGCAGACAAAATATGAGACTGTTCAAAAAGAGAAAGAACTATCAGATAAAAATCATGCACTTTCTTTGAAGGAAAACCAACTGTTGAAGGAGAAAAGCAGGACCCAAACCGTTATATTGACCTTTGGCTTTCTTCTGATATTGGTTACCCTCACAGTTTTCATTTTCAGGGCCAGACAAAGAAGAAAACACTATAATCAACTGAAGACCTTAAGACAAAGATTAATGAGGGTTCAGATGAACCCACACTTCTTTTTCAATGCTTTAAATTCTATTGG
>JALEGO010000713.1 GCA_022763165.1 Flavobacteriales bacterium | reverse complement strand
CTATGATAACCATATAATGCTCTACAAAAAAGGTTAAGTTGACCATCAAACCGACAGAGACAAAAAATAATGCAATAAAAAGAACTTTTAAGCTGTGCAATGAATGGTGAAATACCTTGTCTATTTTCAATATTGATATACATAAACCAGCTACGAAAGCACCTAAACCGCTTGAAAGACCAAGTAAACTGGTAATTGTGGCCACTCCAAAGCAAATTGCAAACGAAATGAAAATATTTAATTCTTCATCTGATCTTATTTTCTTTATGAAACCCGAGATGCTTTTTTGAAATCTGTAAACCAGTAAAATTGCACCTAGAAGCATTATAGCTCCAAGTATTTGAATAACTATAGAAGACCAATGAAAAGTCTCATGATCATTGAACAAGTTGAGTATAATAATCATAGGGGCAATCATGATGTCTTGTACAATTAGGATGCCTATTGCCGTTTGTCCATGAGCACTTTCTACCTCACCTTTGCGCTCTAGAATATTTAGAACCACTGCTGTACTGCTTAGACTTATTATGAATCCAAGGGCTAAAGACCTTTTAAAAGTCCAGTCAAAACCATAACCAATCAAAATACATGCTAGCACGGAAATAATGATTTGCATTGCAGTTCCCAAAACACTCAATTTCCAGTTTTGAATGAGCTTTGTAATGTTAACCTCCATACCCAAGAAAAACATCAAAAGAACGAGTCCAAAATTCCCAATAGACTCAGTTAAGCTTTGATTTTTAGCCAAACCCAACACATAAGGCCCGATTAAAATACCAGTAAGAATGAACCCTATGACTACAGGTTGTTTGAGCAGTCTCATGAGCGCTGCAGCTCCAATAACAAAAAACGAGATCAGAACTAACTCCAGTAAAACAGGATCTATTTGAATAGCTAAAATCACGGCAGCACTAAGCCTTAATGAATTGCAATGATACAAAAAAAGCCAGCTGGAAGGAGCTGGCTTAAATTTACGGGAGTACCTATCTGTTCAAGATATTGAAGCTTGCCATTTAAGCGTCTGCTTCGGATTTTCGCGGTCTCCTCCGGTGATGTTTTGACTTTCTAAATTTCTTTCTGTCAAACCATTCCTCTTCACCATATTTTTCGATTGCGATGAGGATTCTATTTTTATCGTTCCAACGAATTGATTTCATCTTTCAGTTGTTTAGTATTTAGACGGAAAATTAAATTTTGGTCACATGCCTTTAACCTAAATAAAAAAAGCCGACTTTTAATCGGCTTTTATGTGGTCATCAAAATTTTACTGTCCACTTTTTATGGTTTGCATTCTTGTACTTGTTTATTTTGAGGAATTCATTTTTTCCAAATTTCCTAATTTGATGATTAACCCAAATACGTTCTTTCCAATGTAATTTATTCATCTTTCGAGTATTTATAAGCTACTGCAATAAAGTCTGCACTTCTCAATTGAAATTCCTTAATTCTAGAACCCATAGGGACCAAAGCCTCCTTTCGATCTAACTCTAGACAATTCCTTTTAATTAAACTCAATTGGCATCTGTATTGATACAATTGTGAGCGGGTTTCAATGTTCATTTTCCTCAAAGAAAGTTTACCTAACTCAAATTCAATTTTCTCAATATCACCCAATTGTTGATTACGAAATTCTAAGAAACTATGATTATAAATTTTATCCATTTTTTTCTAATTCCAGTAAAACCACTTTCCTTTCCCACTAAGCAATCTATTCAACTGTCTATCTGTTAGATTGAATGGTTGAACTTGATCAATAGCGCGATCATAAGATCTATTTCTATCTGATTCACAGAATGTGAAATTGTTAGGAATAACAATGGAGGGAATAGCGCTGTGGGTAACCAATTGATGAATATAAGCACTTTTCAATTTACTGTTCATAAACTTTTGCTCATTCGGCCCAAGTAAAAACAAATCCATTTGGGATGCAGCATCTTTCTTATCCTCAATTAGGTTGATTAAGCTTTCTCCAATGCTGTAATTAAATTTCACATTTTTCACACTGTTCCATCCGCCATGCGTTTTATAAGCACCTTTCAAATAAAGCATGTATAGCATGATTTCATTTTTGGGAGCGGTTATGCTCGAATAATTTGAGAATTCATGTGTTACATATTCCTCCGGCTCTTCGAAAAGTAGTTCGATTCGGTAATCGAATTTATGGACGAGAGTCATTGCAAACGCAAGCGTCTCAGTATTGTCCACATGTGTCTCAAGGGGTAGGTATAGCGTAGGTCTTTTTCTCATATTATCTATTTGACACTATTGTGACGAAAAAGAATGAAATGGTCACATTTTAACAAACTGACAGTATAGAGGGATCAGGTTTGATCCGCTCTTTAGTTTCTCCTTTTTTATCATACTCCAGGATGTGCAGTACGTATCTCATAGCCTCAAGACGAGCATCTTCCTTGTCGTTTCCATCAATAACCACCCATGGTGCATGTGCTGTAGAAGTTTCCAAAAACATTTTGTTTTTATATTGGGTGTATTTTTCCCAGTTTTCCAAAGCCGCGCGATCAACCACACTCAACTTCCAGAATTCTAAGGGACTGTCTTGACGGTATTGCAAGCGTTTACTTTGTTCTTGATAATCAATAGAAAACCAAAATTTCACAACGGTTATCCCAGCATTGACCCACATTTGTTCTAGCGGTCCTACCTCCTTTAAGAATTGAAGGTATTGTTCTTGCGTACAAAATCCCATTACTGGCTCCACTACTGCTCTATTGTACCAACTTCGATCAAAAAAAAACATCTCACCTGGTCCAGGTAAATGTTGAATATACTTCTGAAAATACCATTGTTGTTTTTCATATTCGGAAGGTACATTTAAGGCAACTACTTTATACCATCTCGGATTTAGAAATCGAACAAACCGTTGAATGGCACCGCCCTTTCCCGCTGTATCTCTTCCTTCAAATAACACAACAACTTTTTGACCTGATTTCCTAATGTGCTGTTGTAATCGTACCAATTCAATCTGTAGATTGATATAATCGGAACGATTTTCGATTGCGCTATCTAGATAGGGTGGTGTCATTTTTTTAGTTTTTTATGGCTGAGATTGTAAGTGCCGGTGATGAGTCACATTGAGCTAGCTTGTACTGAGGGACTCTCGAAGTAAAAGCCGGCCCTTCGACAGGCTCAGGGACCTAACAAAAATACCGAATCACTCAACTGACACTAGAGTTTAATTGCTTATCGATCAAATTTCTGGCGGCAATGCATATTACCCCAATTTATGAGTAATGTTTCGAGGAAATTTAAGCAGCTTTTTTAGTTCTTTTAATATGCGTTTTCAGCCATTCGTTGTAGGCCTTCACATTATCCATTCCATTTTCTATCAATTCTCGAATCGTTATAGCAATTGCTAAGCATTCAATTCCTATTTTCAAGCTGAACAGCATAATCTCTGGACAGGCTGGTTTGCCAATTTGAACACTACGTTCCAAGATGTTTTCCAAAGATTTTTTCGTATAACGATCAGATAATTTTTTTATCGCTACTTCCATATCTTCACTTTATAACATCATCTTATTAATCTTCTCCTTCGCACGTGACAGTCTCATTTTCACTGCACTTGCGCTTAGACCTAACTTCGCTTGAATCTCGCCAATCTTGGCATTATCCATATATTTCATAATCAAGATTTCTCGATCACTCTCAGGTAAATCTGCCAATAAATTTAGCACAGCGGCTTCTTTGCGACTTCTTTCCACGTCATCTTCAACGTCCTCATTATCATCAGCCAAATCAAATTGATCGTCTACCTTAGAAAAAGAATACTTCTTGGTCTTTCTGGTTAATTCTATGCACTCATTATACGTAATCGAAAACAACCATGTAGAGAAGGAAGATGTACCTTTAAAAGAACCAACCTTATCGAAGGCTTTCATTAAAATATCCTCGGACAAATCAAAAGCTTCATCCGGGTCATTGGTGAATGATAAACACTTATAATACACTTTTTGGTAATAGCGAGCATAAAGTGCTCCCATAGCCTCTTGATCACCTCTTTTGAATAAATCAATAAGGTTTTGATCTGTGTACTGATTGTATTTAGCTTTGCTATTCATTTCATTCATTATTATAAAGCCAAATTACGGAGTCAACTGACGCGCAAATAGAGTGAAAATCCTGGTTTTAAAAAATCCTGAAACCGCAGAAACTTTCGGAAAATGGAAGAAAATTAATCTACGAGAAATGCGTAGATACTTAATGTGAATTTAGAATTGATTTGCATTAGTTGATGCTTCTATAGAATCGATCAAATTCCTTGAAAACCAGCTCTGATAATTGAGCAACTGCGGCCTCCTGTTTTTCGAAGTCATTTCCTCTTGTCATGACACATATGAGATAATGAGCATTCGGATAATAAACGATCCCGCAATCATGCAATTCTTTTTCATCATTAAAACTATATTGACGCTGCCCATACTTATTCGCAATCCTCACATTGGACGATATACCTGCTCTCAAACCATTTTGATAGCTTGTACCTGAAAGTAACTCCAGGGCATAATCTGACATTTCTTTTGATAAATACGATGCCTCATATAAGGATTTAAAAACCTTAACATATTCAATAGGTGATATTGAAGATTGCTTTCGAATAGTATCTCTTGACATACTGATATTCAAATCACGGAATAAATAATGCCATTCTCTCATTTGATCGGCATATGTAAATAAGGTGGTGGAGGCAATGTTATCTGAATGTACAATCATTTCTTCCATAATCTCATTCACCGGATACATTCGGCCTGCAATCAGATTATTTTTCATCCGAATTGAATCAGCATCTGTATAGTTTAGTTCTGGAATTATCAGCTTAGTTTGTAAAGATTTTGGATTCGTTTCAGCGTTTTTTAGCACATTCATCATTGTAATGACTTTCATCAAACTAGCTGGAATATACCTCTCAGTTTCTTCATAACCTAAATATTCTCCCGTAGTAAGGTTTTCAACATATAGAGAAATATGGGTCAAGTTAGTATCCTCAAGATGTTCAGAAATCACTCTTGAGATTCTTTTGTTCAAGGTTTTGTTTAGATGGGTATCTTTTCGTTTCTTGACTAAGACTTTTTTGCGACTCAACTCAGCTTTCTGAGGCCAAGCCAAATGATTTGAAGATGCTTTCGCTTGAGCTAGAATTGCTAGGCAAACCCCTAAGAAAATGATACATTTTGAACCTTCAAATCTCATCCATATTGAGACGCAAGATCCCAAAAAAGTCACATCCTAGATGTCTGTTAAGCCTTTTTTAATGGCATACTTCACTAATCCGGCAGTATTTTTGAGTTCTAGCTTCTCGAGCAAGTTCCTTTTATGTGTGTCAACTGTTCGAATACTGATGAATAGTTCCTCCGCAATTTCAGCATTTGAATACTCCTGTACAATCAACTTTAGAACATCAATTTCCCTTTGTGTCAAAGGAATATCATCACCCGAAGCAATCGGCTTAGCTTTCTTTCTGGCATGCAATTGTTGTAAAATAGCCGAAGAAACTTGCTGGCTGTAATAGGTATTGCCTTTGGCAACAGCATTAATCGCTTCGATCATTTCATCTTTGTCGGCATTTTTAAGAATGTAACCCGTTGCGCCAGCATCTAGCATCGTGATGATATACTTTGTATCGGCATGCATAGACAAAACCAGTATTTTGCATTCTGGATTGAATTCATGGATTTTTTTGCTGGCCTCAATACCATTTACATTGGGCATGTCTATATCCATAAGCACAACGTCTACGTCATTGTTGGCTATGATTTCCTGAATCTCTTTACCATCACTAGCTTCGCCTACACAAACCATGTTATCTTGCGCCTGCAAAAGAGCAATAACGCCTTGCCTGAATATCTTATGGTCATCCGCTATGGCTACTTTAATCATAAAGATTCGTTCTCTAATGGTATTTCTGCAATAATTATAGTTCCTCTATTCAATGAAGATGAAATTTCAAAATAACCATTCAAGGCCTCAGTTCTCGTTCGCATGTTAATGATACCGATTCCCAGATCATGCATTTCCATATCATCTAAATTAAAGCCTTTTCCATCATCTTCAATCGTCAATACGACTTTTTCATCTTCACTTCGCAATTGAATACTCGCGATGTCGGCATCCGCATGTTTACGAATATTCTGTAGAGACTCTTGAACAATCCGATATAAAGCTAGTTCGATTTGATTATGAAATCTTTGTCCCTTATCTAAAAAAGAATGAAAATTGACTTGAAACTTTGACTTAAAATAATTGAGATAACTCTTTATGGCTTCTTCAATACCAAAATCTGTCAGAATTCGAGGCATCAAACTGTGAGATAGACCTCTAATATCTGCTGACAGGGTATCAAAATCTTCATATAAGGATAGAAATTCTGCGGCTAATGTTGGATTGGTTTGAAGTTGTTCTTCGAGATTTTGAATTCTAATTTTTAAGCTTGAAATAAGCGGCCCTACTCCGTCATGAATTTCTTTAGCCAATCTTTTGCGCTCTGCTTCCTGACCTTCAAGCATTGAAATCATGGCCTCCTTTTCCTCTATCTTCTGCTCTGTAATATCTCGAAGGATGATGACAAAACCATCGGCAACCTGCTGTCCAGTGACATGAAAGTACATGTCCTCAATGGCCACAGATATTAAATCAAAGTACGATTTCCCCTTTTTCTTTACTTTCAACAGCTCATTGAAGAGCTCATGAATATTGGCAAATATTTTAGTGGCTTTTTTTCCAATTAAACTCTCATCCGAGAATAGTTTTTCAAGATATGTAACGGCATAAGAATTAACACTATTTACACTTAACTCCTCATCCAAATAAATGATTCCGTATGGCGCATTCTTTATAAGGAATTCCAAATATTCAGCGCTATTTTGAACCTTATTTTCTAAAGCCATTTACGTTTTTTGAACAACCATAACAAACTACCTGTAACCAAAACCATGATACCCCAAATTACAAAATACCCATACTTCCATTTTAATTCAGGCATATTTTCAAAGTTCATTCCGTATATACCTGCGATGAACGTAAGGGGAATAAAAATACTTGATACAATAGTCAAGATTTTCATAATACCATTCATTCGATTACTTACAAGGGTAGCGTATAAATCTCTTAGATTATTTATTGTATCCTTTTGATTTTCAATATTTTCAAAAACCGTAAGTGTATGATCATATAAATCTCTAAAGTATTTAATAGTGGTCTTCCTGATTAAGCCACTTTCAACTTTCAGCAACTTATTGATCGCATCTCTTAGAGGAAATATGGACCTTGAGAGTAAATTAAGTTCCTTCTTTTCCTTTTGCAGTTGCAGCATTGGATCGAAAGAAGATTCATTTATGATTTTCTCTTCAAGATCTAGTAATCTGGAGTTGATGCGTTCTAAATGAATGAAATAATCATCTACGATGATGTCCAAGATCAAATAGAACAAATAATCAGCACCTTTTTTACGCACTCTTCCAAGGTTCTCCTGAATTCGCTCACGGATGGGATCGAATATATCACCCGATTGTTCCTGAAATGTTACTAGTGTGTTGATCCCGGTTAGCACCAAACTCACTTGCTCTGCTTCAAGGTTCTCATTTTGCTTAAACATTTTAAAGGTGAAGAATAGATATTTTTCGAATTCCTCTACCTTAGGTCGTTGTTCAGGCGACAGGATATCTTCAAGTGTAAGATGATCGAGGCTATAGATTTCGGAGAGAATTTTGATTTGTTCTACTTCATGCAAACCGTCAAGATTGACCCAATCAACGTGTGCTGAATTCGCAGTGCTTTTAAAATCCTCAAAATCTTCTATTTCCTTCGAACTAATACTTTGTTCATCATAGCAAATCCATTCCCAAATTGCGCGTTCTTGTTTTTTAGGTCCGTGATACGCGATGGTTCCCGGTATTTCCCCAACTCTTTTCTTTCTTTTGTCGGGTTTTGTCTTTTTCTCCAAAGTCATTGTTACTAAATTAACAAGTTTTAGCCAGGAGGTGAAGCGCAGACTTATTAAGAAACATATTATAGAGGTCTTTGATAACTTACCTCTAAAAACTAGACCAAAGGACCGAACACCTGATCGGGGTGTCTGAAAGACTTAAACTCAATAGCATTCCCACTAGGATCAGTGATGAACATAGAACGCTGTTCATATGGTTTTCCCTCGAAGAAGTATTTTGGTTTGATTAAGAAATTTATATTCTTTTCTTCAAAATCATTTTTGAGATGATACCATTTCTCCCAAGAAAGGATCATTCCGAAATGTTGAGGAGGAACGCTCAACTCATGCAGCCGTTTATCATTCTTTGGATCAGGTTTGGATTCATCCAATTGAACAGTAAGCTGATGTCCAAAAAAATCGACATCAAACCAGCTCATTTTAGATCTCCCAATAGTGCATCCCAAGATGTCTTCATAGAACGCTTTCGCTTTATCAATATCCTTTACAGTTATAGCAAGGTGAAATGAATTGATCATAATTTACTTTTTATCTTACCCAAATGTATAATTCTACTTCCTGTTTGACCTATAGGTTGAACACTTCTTCCAATGACAATCCCATCATTTGGAGCATGGTAGCTTTTGATGAGATTACCAAAAACATCCTTCAGTGTGGCAATAACTTCACCTTGTTCAACTTTTTCGCAAAGTTTTACTTTTACCTCCAATACTCCTCCATGATCCGTGTATAACCATTCGGAAGAGGAGCAAATGACTGGCGGCTCATCAAGAAGCTCGATATCATCTTCCAACATCTTGAGGTATGTCAACACATTAAAAATACCACTCATACTGCTCCTTACAACACCTTTCTGAAAACGGTTAGGATCCCCAACTTCTACAGTAATTGCGTGAATTCCGAGTTCAGAAACAGCATCTCTCAAAGTCCCGTCTTTGGGCGGCACGTGTAATACAATCTCAGCATTTTGCAACATGGCCATTTCCTTTTCTATTTTCGAATTCAAATTGGCCCGAATGTAATATGAGTTAATTCTACCGTTACTAGCTGTGTGTAAATCAATCAGATAATCAAACTTTTTTGCTACGCCTTCCATAAATTGGTAAACATATTGAGCACTTCGATTCCCTTTAGGCTTTCCTGGAAAAATTCGATTAAGATCTTCATTATCAATGAATCTCCGCGTATGAACATGAAATGAAGGCACATTTACCACTGGTATCGCCACTATGGTTCCCGACAGCTCTTCACAGTCAATTTCCTTTACTAAATTCTGAATGACAGAAAGTCCATTTAATTCGTTACCATGTACTACAGCTGTAATACCTAAAGTCGGGCCATCAAATCTCCCTTTTAAGACAATTACTGGCATTGAGATTGGAATCCCCAATCCATCAGATACCATATCGAAAAAGAACTCATGCTTTTTGCCTTTTTCGAAAGATTTTAGATCAAACTGTGAGCGATGTGAACGTTTCATCTGAAATATTTGTATTCATAATTTCCTTGATTAGGCTTTCGTCTTCATTCAAAGATTTGAATAATTTCTTTTTTAGCTGCCCTTTGGTTCCAATAAGTCGAATAGCCATTTTATCTATAGCAATGGAACTCAAAACAGTCTGGATATATGCGTCAATCATATCATCCAAACCGATACCTAGTTTATTGAATGATTTTCGTTCCATAAGCATGAGTCTAGATGTTTCTGAGCCCCACTCATTTTCGCCTGTTTTGACAGACAAGTTGGTTCCTAAGATGTCCCAAGAGTCTGTGCCAGATTGAATTTCAGCTTTGAGTGGAAGTCGAGCTCTTCGAGAGTATATTGACAATGGACTATATCCATTTTTGTTACCCATAAGCACAAAGCGAAAATCTACCACGTAACTGTCTCCTTGTTTATCCGGAACCGTGCCGACATGGTAAAACTTACCTTGCTCACTGGTTGAACTCCAATTGTAATTTCCCACTAAACTTTGCACGATAAATTTATCGTAGGGATATTCCTTTTCCATGAAAGCCTCTAACTCTTTTTGGTCTACAATAGTGAATACTCCTTGGCCAGCGTTTGAGTATGGAATCTTGATTACACCTTTGCCTCCCATTTTCTCAATCCAAATAGGAATTTCACTTTTCCCAACATCCCAGATCGTCTCTGGAATGCGAATCTTAAGATTTTTAGCAGCCAATTCAGCATTATAAAAATCATATGCTTTGGCGGCCATCATCTTATTTCTTCCTCCTGCCAAACAGGTTATAATTGGATTGAATATTGGCGTTTTGCAAGTAATTGGCAATCGGTTCCAAGGTTTTTGTGTTAGATATCTGAATGCAAACTTTATTCTCTTCCAATCCCCTTCAATTCTGGCTTCTAAATACCCCTCTTGCAGCCTTATGATTTCGTCTCTTCCTTCCTCATGATAGTAAGGAATCAAATAGACCTGTTCTTTCACAGCATCCGCCAGAGCACCTGCATAGCCTGAGGCCTCCATATAGTTCTTATCATAAATAACAGCATAGATACCTTGATGTTTCTGCTTTATTTTTGGCACAATTACACCATCAATGAATTTTTTATAACCACCAAGATCATCAAATTCATTGAGCAAGGGCATGGACTTTTGTCCAGAAGGGCAGGAGTTATTCTCAATGATGATCATTTGGCGTTTACCCGTTTCAGTGGTAACGTGAAACAAATCTGCTCCTGCCAAATAAAAGTACTTTGGTTGATAGGTCAAAATCTCCATAAGATCTTCATAGGAGACCATGGGATTCATGTGACTGTAGCGTCTGGCAATTCTTTCTTTCCCTAAATTCAAAAAATATGATACCATCGGATGAATCGTAGCATTTAATGCCTTCTCGTACCAATGATTTTCTGATTCAAATGATTTTGGTCGAATGACCTCGATTCCTTTTTTCACTTATTAAATAAATTCAACTTTCACGATTCTTTCAATAGGAATAATTACCCCACTTTTCAAAACTACATGTTTATCGGTCAATGCCCAAATAGTAGTTTCAGTTTCAAATGTCTCTAGTTCAGGCCGGAAAGTGATCCTGACTTTGTGTTTTTCTGTATTACCTAAGGATAAGGCCCAAGAAAGTATTTTGTATCTATGGATTTTCTGAACTGGGCCTGATAGCACTTCACCTTTATTAAACTTAAAAACGGATATAAACTCCTTTTCAATTCTCGTATTCATAATCTAAGCAATTTCATTGTTCAATTCTGATTTTATTGATTTCTTTCCATCTCTAAGTTTCGAATAAGGCGCTACCGCCACAGAAAAAATCATATCAATGTTTACATCCTGCAAGAGTGGGGTTAACCTTCTTTTTTCATAGGTACTTATTGCCAGCACCTTAATTCCAAGCTCCTTTGCCTTTTCGAGTATTCCATCTTCTACAGAATAATGCGTTTCCACCCATGTTTCTGCCCCAGATACACCCAGGAATTTGGAGAAATTTTTCATTCTTCTATGAGCCACTCTTGATAATTCAAATTTTGATGGTGTCACTACTCGAATAAAATTAAATTTATGAGCAAATTTCTGAAGCACGCTTGCTAAAGACCCCACTCTGTCAAAACTCTCTGACTTAAAATCAAAGGAGACCAAAACTTTCATATAAGCATCGATATTAGGTTTGTTTTTCACCACTAAACATGGGTATTCCGTATACCGCAAAAGTCTTTCTGCATTGGCTCCAATAAATGGATCATATTTACCAGATTTACCTTTTGACCCAATAATAATTAAATCGGCTTTTACACTTTTTGCATGAAAATCTATCGATTGATAAACAGAGTTAAATTGATATTCAACTTTGGAACTCCATTTTTGAAGTTGAGTTTTTGCTGCTAGCTCCTCAATTTTATCCTCAAAATAACTGATGTAGGGTAATTCTTCACTCTCATGAAAAACCCTTTCCCTGTAGCTAAGATTCTGATCTGGAAGTTTATCTACTACGTGAAGCAGGTGTACTTTGACATCAAACATCATTTCCATCATGGCAGCAGTTTCTAAAGCATATTTAGAATGCTCAGAAAAGTCTATGGGTACTAAAATATTCTTCATGACATTGAGACGAGCAATTCGATTTTCGTCACATGTGACCTTTTTATTTTTCTCCGTCATAATACAAAATTGAAATCATGAGAAGACACATCATCAGCTACGGCAATCTACCAGCAAACATAAAGAGCTTGGTATACAGGGATTACGATGAACTTTCCATTACAGGATTGGTGAAATTCGTTGATCCTATAACGAATCAAAACAAGAAAGCCATCCTTTTTCAGAATGGAGATGACATTTATCTTATAAAACTGGATACATTCTTAGCAGCAAGAACAGCAGATGAACCGGAAGACGATGATAATGCTACAAGCATTGACTTTGATGATCAATTTGATGACGAATAAATAATTTAAATAACTAAATATGTTAAACATGAAAAGAGTACTCTTAAGTGTGGTTTGCTTGACATTCGGAACCGTATTGTCTGCGACAAATCCAATTCAGGAACGTGTTGCAATAAATGGATTCATGAAAATGCTTGATGGCTCCGAGGAAAAGGCAACAGAAGCAGTAAAAATGTTTTG
>JALEGO010000712.1 GCA_022763165.1 Flavobacteriales bacterium | reverse complement strand
TCAGGTAATGATTACTTTATTTCAGCTTATAAAGGACTACGTTCTAGAATTTTAAATATAGACGTGCCCATTGCGATTGGGATATCGGTGTTGTTTGTACGCTCTACGCTGGACATTGTAATGGATTGGGGCACGGGCTTTTTTGACAGTCTCGCTGGATTGGTGTTCTTCCTATTACTGGGTAAATTCTTTCAGCAAAAAACGTATTCATTTCTATCTTTTGAAAGAGACTATAAATCCTACTTCCCGATTGCCGTTACTCGGTTACTTAAAGAAGACAAAGCTTTCGCGAAATCAAGCTTGCGAGATTCACGACCGAAGGAAAAGCTTAGCGGTAAAGCGCAAGAAACACAAACACCAGTTTACGATTTAAAACCTGGCAACAGAATCCTAATCCGAAATAATGAGTTGATACCTACAGACGGAATTTTAATCAAAGGAAATGGGATTATAGACTACAGCTTCGTTACGGGTGAAGCTGCACCGGTGTCCAAAGTATCTGGCGATAAAATTTTTGCTGGTGGTAGACAAAAATCTGGCATCATTGAGGTCGAAGTGACCAAGGCAGTTGAGCAATCCTATCTCACACAACTTTGGAACAACGAAGTCTTCAGTAAAAACAAGGCCACCACGTTTGAAAACCTAACCGACCAGATAAGCAAGCGGTTTACCATTACCATTTTGGCTATTGCTGTGGTTTCAACTTTAATATGGTTGTTTATTGATGCCAGTATCGCCTTTAATGTATTTACGGCAGTTCTAATTGTGGCCTGTCCCTGTGCCATTGCTCTGGCCGCACCATTTACATTAGGGAATATGTTGCGCATTTTCGGCAAAAATAAATTATACCTCAAAGAAAGTAGTGTCATTGAACAAATGGCCCACATTGACACTGTTGTTTTTGATAAGACGGGAACGCTCACGACCCACGGTAAAAACCTGATTAACTACAAAGGCATCACACTGACTAAAAATGAACAGAAAGTACTCAAAAGTACATTGCGAGCCTCGAACCATCCGTTGAGTCGAGCCTTATATGGGCTATTGCAAGATAACGGCATCTGCACGCTCGACGATTTTCAGGAAGAAACAGGTAAGGGCATTATAGGAATATATGGTGAGACCAGCGTAAAAATAGGAAGTCAAACCTTTGTAGCGTGCGATACTCAGGTCGCAGCAACGTCAAACACTCAAGTACACATTAGTACTAATGATGAATATAAGGGCTGTTATGTATTCTATAACAACTATCGTGATGGTATGAAGAATTTGTTTTCTGAAATGGGTAGAATAACCCAATTGGTCGTGCTATCTGGCGATAATGATGGAGAACGAAAATTTTTAAAATCCCAGTTACCAGATTCTGCTCAACTCAATTTCAATCAAAAACCAGACGACAAGCTAAACTTTATCAAAAAACTTCAAGAACAGGGCAAAAAAGTAATGATGGTAGGCGATGGACTCAATGATGCGGGTGCGCTGGCACAGAGCGACGTGGGCATTGCCGTCTCGGAAGATGTCAATGTGTTCTCGCCTGCTTGCGATGGCATTATCGATGCCAGCAAATTAAAACAGTTAAATGAGTTTATGACGCTTTCGCGAAATAGTGTTGGCATCATAAAATATGCTTTTGTGTTCTCGCTATTCTATAATCTCATTGGTTTGGGATTTGCAGTTACTGGAAATCTCGCACCTGTTGTAGCGGCCATTCTAATGCCATTAAGCTCGATTAGTATTGTAGTATTTACAACAATATGCACCTACTGGATAGGTCGAAAATTAGCAACGCAATACCAATAGTTATGAAAGAAGAAATTACCACAATCTCAAATATGGTCATTGAATTGAAACGAAAATATGATACGGGTCGCTGTGTGCATTGTCACTTACTACAGGACTATTTGAAATCTAAAGTTGATAATGCAAGAGTAAGGCTAAAAACGCTGGAAAAGCTATCAACGACCGATCACTTGGCAATCAGTTTCGACCTCGCAGAAGCCAATAGGACAGCGGGAATTTTAGGGCTGTATTTGACCGTATGAAAACCTGGACAAATAATTTTACCTAACTGACAAAAGTCATCTTTTAACAAAAATTACCCAGGTAATTTTACATCGTAATTTAAGATAGATATGAGCATCATCTATGTATTGATAACGGTAAGTGTACTCGTGGCAATAGTGTTTTTTGTTGCCTTTGTGTACTCGGTAAAAAAAGGACAGTACGACGATACGTACACACCGTCCGTACGGATGCTTTTTGAGGACGAAGTGGTGAATACCAAGCAAGAACAGAATACTAAGATTGATAAAGAAATTATTAAAACAAGTAACCAATAAATTATGCAAACAGAACAGTTTTATTACGATAATAAAATCGTAAAGAAGTTTGTAAATGCGACCATTTTCTGGGGCATTATAGGGATGACAGTAGGACTGCTGCTCGCCTTTATGTTTTTATTTCCTAACCTAACGGACGGTATCTCTTGGCTAAGCTTTGGGCGATTGCGACCGTTGCATACCAATGCAGTCATCTTCGCCTTTGTGGGCAATGCCATCTTCGCGGGTGTTTATTATTCTACACAACGATTGCTCAAAGCCCGAATGTGGAAGGATTGGTTGAGCAACCTTAATTTTTGGGGCTGGCAGGCCATCATCGTAGGTGCTGCCATCACCTTGCCGTTGGGTTATACCACCTCAAAAGAATATGCCGAGCTGGAATGGCCTTTTGACATTGCGATTGCCCTGATTTGGGTTGCCTTTGGTGCTAACCTAATAGGTACAATACTCAAAAGAAGACAGCGCCATTTGTATGTTGCCATTTGGTTCTATTTGGGAACATTCGTAACGGTGGCGGTATTGCATATCGTAAACAGTATCGAGCTTCCTATTTCGGCTTTGAAAAGCTATTCAGTCTATGCAGGGGTTCAAGATGCATTGGTACAATGGTGGTATGGGCATAATGCCGTAGCATTCTTCTTAACCACACCATTCCTTGGACTGATGTACTATTTTGTACCGAAAGCGGCCAACAGGCCTGTATATTCGTATCGGCTGTCCATCGTACACTTTTGGTCGCTCATTTTTATCTATATCTGGGCAGGGCCACACCATTTGCTATATACCTCATTACCCGATTGGGCTCAGAATTTAGGGGTAGCCTTTTCAGTAATGCTTATTGCACCGTCTTGGGGTGGGATGATAAATGGATTGCTCACCCTACGTGGAGCTTGGGACAAAGTACGAACCGACCCAGTCCTCAAATTTATGGTAGTCGCTATTACCTGTTACGGGATGGCCACTTTTGAAGGGCCAATGTTAT
>JALEGO010000711.1 GCA_022763165.1 Flavobacteriales bacterium | reverse complement strand
CATGTTCAAACCTCCTTCAGAGGTAATCCAAGCAATAGACTCTAGGGTGTTTTTATAATTCAAAAGGGGTTCGCCCATACCCATATATACAATATTGCTTAAAGGTCTTTTGTGATGTTTTAAAGATTGCTTGTTGATCTCAACAACTTGTTCAAAGATCTCATATGCAGCCAAATTCCTTTTTCTTTTGAGGCGGCCTGTAGCGCAAAATGAACAGGTAAGGCTACAGCCAACTTGTGAGGAAATGCAAGCTGTGCTTCTAGAATCTGTTGGTATAAGAACGCCTTCAACAATTGACTCGTCATAAAGCTTAAATGCTGATTTAATAGTGCCATCATTGCTAACCTGGAGATCCGCAATGTCAATTTTGTTCAATACGAAGTGTTGAGATAAAAGTTTCCTCAATCCTTTAGATAGATTGGTCATTTCTTGAAATGATCCAGCCCCTTTTTTCCACAACCATTCCTGTATTTGGGACACACGAAACTTGGGCTCATTGTTGGCCGTTAAGAACTCAAGTAGTTCTGCCGTTTCAAGGTCTCGAATGTCTTTCATTTAATTGGACAAGAATGCAATTAAGGCTTCAACGTTTTTCTTAGCATTTCCGATAAATATATTATCATCAATGACTGCCACAGGTCTTTTAAGAAATGTGTATTCCTTCAAGATATAATCTTTCATGTCATCTTCAGACAATTCTTTTTCATTTAATCCCCAAGCTCTATATTTCATAGATCTTTTGCTGAAAAGAGCTTCGTAGCTGCCAGCTAAATGTTTCATCTCCTCAAGCTGTGTTTCAGTTATAGCCTCTGATTTGATGTCCTGAAGTTCAAGAGCGTGTTTAGGAAGATCTTTGAGAATACGCTGACATGTTGTACATGTGCTCAGGTGGAAAATCTTTTTCATAAGCAGTTTCTTCTACAAAGATATGTGGTTTAATGATGAATAAGGCATGAACGTGTTTTAAAAAGGGTGATTAAGTCCAATTGAGTTCGTAATTTGGTTATATGAGAAAATTGACGGCAGATTATATTTTTACAAATAATGAAGCACCCATTCACCAGGGGGTTGTAATTGAGGAAAATGGAAAGATCCTCGATATTCTTCATTCGAGGGAAGGGGTATCTGATTTAGAAACCTTCGAGGGTTTTATTACACCTGGTTTTGTGAATGCACATTGTCATTTGGAGCTGTCGCATCTCAAAGGAGTCAGTGATTCGGGAAAACGACTTGTTCCTTTTTTATTGGATGTTGTCTCAAAACGCGATATGGATGATAAAATTATTATGGATTCTATAGCTAAGGCAGATCAAGAAATGAGAGAAGAGGGCATTGTTTTAGTTGGTGATATTAGCAATGGTTCAGATACTGCGAAAATTAAGGAGCAGAGTTCAATTCTGTACCATACATTTTTTGAACTTTTTGATATGATGCGGGAAACCCCTGACATTGATGCTTCTTTGGCAACAAAGATTAGCGATTTTGAAATGATGCCGTCACCAAAAAGTTTTGTTCCACATGCACCCTATAGCGTTTCAACGCAGCTCTATGAGAAGATTAATAACCTGAACCCTGAAGGCGTTGTTATTTCAATTCATAATCAAGAAACTTTGGAAGAGGATAAGTTTTTTATTGAGGGCAAAGGTGATTTTAGGAAATTGTTTGAGACCTTTGGAGCAGAACTACCAGCTAACATCCCTGTGGGCTACTCGTCTGCTCAATATTGGAGTAAATTCTTTAAGGAAGAACAGGCTTTATGTATAGTTCATAATACCTTTAGTTCTGCAGAGGATATCAAGTTTATTCAAGAGAAATTTCCTCATGCATATTGGGTTACGTGTCCAAACGCTAATTTATACATAGAAAATGCCCTCCCTAATTATCAATTATTTGATTTTGAAAGAATGGCTATTGGAACAGATAGTCTGACTTCAAATTGGCAACTGTCCATTCTTGATGAAATGAAAGTCATTTTAAAATTGAACGCATATCTGAATTTTGAGGATGTACTGAAGTGGGCAACTATCAATGGAGCAAGGGCACTTAAACAAGATGGATTTGGGTCTTTAGAACTTGGCAATAGTCCAGGAATCAATCTTATTAAGAATGTAGATGTAGAAAAAGTGGCAATAAAAAAGGGCTCCGTGGTGGAGCCCTTAAATTAGAGAGTCTGTTTTTTTATCAAAAATCACCAAGCTTCCTTTTTAACCGCTCCTTGCGGTTCCATGGTCTTCTTAATGTTTTGAATAATCTTTCTTTGGTTTTCTTCAACTTGCACTAAATAGTCGGCATTTGCACGATCATAGTTTGCTTCTGTATCAGAAATAATCTTTTCTATATCTGTAGAAGTTTTACCTTTCATTCGGAAATTCTTGAGCTCATATTTATATCGTCCCTCCTTAGCGTAAATAACAACATCATAGAGCATCATTGCGGTTCCTGCCCTAGCACCAGATTCTGTAGCTTTTCCCATTAAGCGCATTCTTCCAGCACCCCTTATCATCTCATTCTCTTTGGTTTCTTTGATGATAGAGCTCGGACTTTTATAATAGGTGTTGAACCATTTTACAGCTCTTTTGTAGATATCTGCGGTGCTACCAGATGTTTGTACTACCTCTGAGTAGTAAACTTTGTCTGATTCGTTTTTGTTGAAGGTCGGGAGTTGAATAATTGGTTCTTCATCTTTCTTTCTTTTTTGGCCATTGACCGTTGTGCTTACAGAAATAAAAAGTGTTAAAAGCAGCAATACTGAAAT
>JALEGO010000710.1 GCA_022763165.1 Flavobacteriales bacterium | reverse complement strand
CGCTGCTTCATAAGTTAAAGTTCCAGACTTACTTACGACACCAATATTTCCTTTCTTGAATATGAAACCTGGCATAATACCAACTTTGGCCTCATCTGGAGTAATAATTCCAGGACAATTTGGTCCGATCAATCGGCTTGTTTTTCCTTCCAGAAATGCTTTTACCTTGATCATATCTGCAACAGGAATACCTTCCGTAATACAAACAATGACATCTACATTTGCGCTTGCAGCTTCCATTATAGCATCCGCGGCAAAGGGTGGTGGAACAAATATAATTGACACATTCGCTTGTGTAGCCTTAACCGCTTCTTCCACTGTATTAAAAACAGGCAAGTCTAAATGGGTCTGTCCGCCTTTACCTGGAGTTACGCCACCCACTACATTCGTACCATATTCCTTCATCTGCCCGGCATGAAAGGTGCCCTCACTTCCAGTGAATCCTTGGACGATTATTCTTGAATTTTTATTAACTAAAATGCTCATGTCAATTAATTATGCCTCAAATTTACACTTATCAAGGCAATAGAAAAAGGTGTGCATAAAAAAAGATTAAATCCTTTTTTCTATTTTCATGTTTGCATGACAGAAGGTTCTATAAATGAAGTTTATATAGGATATGATCGTCCTCGAATAAAGAAATTAATATCTAGTCTTTCTTTTTGGGTTTTTGGGCTTTTCATATCGTTTGAAATCTTAATGATTATTATCGATTTTATAGGGTCTGGCTTTCAATCCGTTGATCTTTGGTTATTGTTTTTTGTTTTCCTCATGTTTTTACCCTTTTTCCTTATTTACGGAGTGTATGTATTAATATTAAATATTAGGCTGAAGGTCCGTGGTCCAATACTTACTATTAACAAATGGGGCTTAAAAGACTCTAGAATACATAACAAATTCATTAATTGGGTCCTCATAGATGATCTTTATGTCAATCACTTGGGAAAGCATGAGTTCATCTGCATTAAGCTGCATAAGGAAACTATTAGAAATGAGTTACATCCGAACGCTTTAAAAAGAATCTGGAATAGATTCGCACTCAATATTGGTTTTCAAGATTACAATATTTACGTAGATCCTTTAGAGGTTGAAGTACATACCTTGGTTGATGCAATTCGCATATTGAGTGATGGTCAATATTTTAAGGCTCATCAAGGCCTTGAAGCATGAAAATTACTTTCTGAAAATGGATTGATGTTTAGATACACTACCTAAGATTTTGTAACGTTTTAGAACCAGAAACAATATCATTAAAAGTCCAAAGCCTATTTTTACAAACCCCATTAAAATTGCAGTCATTAAGGCAATTCCAAGGATCAATGCTGTCCATTTGAAAAGTGGAACGGATTTTTGATTGGATGATTTAATAGGTTTAGTATTACCACTAAAAAAAGCTTTATCAGTTCTTAAAATAAGTCTTTCGATTTCTTTGTGATTCAAGCCTTTATCTGTCAGTTTTCTCTCAATAGTTTTATGATTAAAACCCTTTACTCTTAAATCCAAACAATATCTTTCAAGATCTTCCACTCAATCAAAGGTATGGCGATGCTTGATTAATTGCTAATATTGTAATTGAAAATGCAATATAACCTTGACGATACCATTTGTGCCATAGCTACCGGAGAGGGTGGAGCGATAGCCATTATTCGAGTTTCAGGTCCAGATGTGATGGAGGTTTTGAAGCGTGTCTTTAGTAAGGATTTGAGTGCTGCTAAAAGTCACACACTTCATTATGGAAATATACATTATGAGGGAAAAGTTATTGATGAAGTGGTGGTATCCATTTTTAAAGCTCCTAAATCTTACACCGGAGAACACGTAGCTGAAATTTCTTGTCATGCTTCAAAATTCGCTCAAACCAAAATTCTAGATTTATTGGTAGCCGAGGGTTGTAGAATAGCAAATAGGGGAGAGTTCACTTTAAGAGCTTTTTTAAATAAAAAAATAGATCTTTCTCAGGCTGAGGCGGTTGCAGATTTAATTGCAGCGAAAAATGAATCGCAAAAGGATTTGGCCATGCATCAGATGCGCGGGGGGTTCAAAAATGATATTTCCAATTTGAGACAGGAGTTGCTGGATTTTACTTCTTTGTTAGAATTGGAGCTGGATTTTTCGGAGGAAGACGTTGAGTTTGCCGATCGAGAAAAGTTAATCGCCCTCATTCATAAGATCCTTGAAGTAATTGGAGGTCTTATTGAATCTTTCAAGTATGGAAATGTTGTTAAAGAGGGTATACGAACGGTGATTGTAGGTAGACCAAATGCTGGGAAATCTACTTTGTTGAATGCTTTGTTGAAGGAAGATCGCGCAATCGTTAGTAATATAGAAGGTACCACCAGAGATACTATTGAAGAAGTATTGACCTTAGATGGAATTGATTATCGATTGATTGATACAGCGGGCATTCGAGAGGCCACAAATGAGATTGAATCTATTGGTATCGAAAGAACCTATGAAAATGTTAAGAACAGTGCATTACTCGTTTATGTTTATGATGCAAATGCTTTGTCTATTAAAGAAGTTGAGGAAGATCTTGATAAGCTAAATAGAAAAGACATAAAAAGTTTAATCATTGCGAATAAATCTGACTTGGTTACAAAAGGCGAAAACACTTCAAATCACCTCAAAGTCTCAGCAAAGAGTGGAGATGTTTCAGTGGTTTTCCAAGCACTTAGAGACGCCTTTGAAGCAAAGGACAATAGTGAAGGTACAATTGTGTATAACTCAAGGCATATGAACGAGTTAATTGAAGTTCAAGGTTCACTACAAAAGGTTGTTGCTGCATTTGAAAATGGTCTTCCAACTGACCTTATCGCTATTGATATTCATCATGCGCTGCATCATTTGGGTTTATTAACAGGTGAGGTTACAAATGACGAAGTGTTAGGAAATATTTTTTCGAATTTCTGCATTGGAAAGTAATCTTTTAACCTTCAAATGGCGATTTGATAATTGATTTCTATTTATTCTACAGGTTAATTAAGTGTTTATACTTAAATATCTGAAATACAAGTTTTTATCGTAACAAAATTGAGTATTCTTCGTATGTTAATAGAAATCAAATCTTTCACAAATGAAGAAATTACTCTTATCTCTAACTTGCGCATTTTTTTCAATATCCTTAAGCTCTATAAGTATTCCTTTTGAAACAGTCAATTCCAAGTTGGAAAGAGTGGTCTGTAAGCATGGTCAATGTCATGGCACTGCCAAAACTACAGGACAACGTTGTAAACACTGTGTTTCCAATTCGGGGGACTACTATTGTTACCAGCACAAATAACTTCTCACATGTACAATTCTGCCAACCATTTTGTGGCATCGTACTGTGCAAAATTTTCCCAAGGAATTAGAACCCTAGTGGTTGGCTGATAATAATGAATGAATGGCTCATCTATTGAATTATTGGCATCTCTCAATTTCACATTCAAGATAAGTTCAATGCCTAGTGAGCTCACATTAAAATGATCAACCCAATCAGCGCTAATTTGTGTTTGATGACAGCTTTCTTCTACAAATACCTTGTCTTCTATTGCTTTGGCTAACTCTTTTTCAAGTATTTCTTTGGAACTAAAAATATCTAGAATCTCAAGTCGTTTGATAGAACCATTTCTATTTATAAAATGGAAATATGAAGAATGGTTTTGGCTTGGGTAATAAAAGTTGACATGATTTTCAAAACTCCCATAAACTCCAGCAATATGTTCGTCTAAATAATAAATGTCAAACTTTGATTTATGCTCAATATTGGTCAATTTGCTGCATTGTTCTACTTGTGTTTTGGGTGATACAAACAAGGTTAATTCAGGCCAAGGATTGAATTGAGCAGATGAACCAATTTCCCTTAACGTATGAAACAAAAATTTTCGAAATGGTGAATTTTTCAAGGTAACTTTGGGGTTTTCACTGTTAAAGGAATGAGAAATGGAGTAGCCTACTACATTTAAGGCAAGATCCTCAGTATCATTCAAGGCAAAATCCAACAACATCTCTTCCACCTTATTCTTTTCTGCAATTTTCTGGTACTTATTACTATATAAAATTTTGTCCTTTCCTGAATAGGCAAGCCACCATTGTAGGATTTTATCTTCGGTATTTCGATCAGCATAAACTCTAATGATAGAATCATACAGAAGAGGTATAATATACTTCCCACTTGAATGTATAATACCTACTTTATTTGCTGTTGAAACAGCTCGAAAAACATTCTCGCTTAAGGATCTTAAACATGCAAATTCTGGTGGAACTGCCCATTTCATTGTTTTAGAATTAATAATGCCATAAAGGCCATCAACTGAAGCCAGTTGCATCGTATTTCTAAAGCTAAAAGTATTGTCGAAGCGTAAAGGTGATATTTCTCTTCCTAAAGTATCAAGAAGAATGTTTGTACCGTTCTTCGTATATGCCCACAATCTATTGTTGTCAATCAAATGAAATCCAGTATGAATG
>JALEGO010000709.1 GCA_022763165.1 Flavobacteriales bacterium | reverse complement strand
ATGGTTCACACCGGAGGAATTACCTGATAATAAGTATTACATTTTTGGTAGAGATGGCGTTCAATCACTTGCTAATGAATTGAGTGTAGAGGTATTGGGTCAAATACCACTAGTACAGAGTATAAGGGAGGCAGGGGATGCTGGAAGGCCGGCTGTTCTTCAAAAAACAACCCCACAGGCGATTGCATTCAAGGATTTGGCGCAAAAGGTATTGCAATTGAAACCTGTTAAACTTGACCCGGTTACAACTTAATGTTAAATTTGCAAAACATGTCTGTTGCTGATACTTCAAATATTATTCTTCAAATTGAAGAAGCACTCAAAGAAATTCGTCCGTTTTTGTTGGAGGATGGTGGAGATGTGGAATTTAAGGATTTTACTGACGGTGTTGTTAAAGTTGAGTTGAAAGGTGCTTGCAGAACATGCTCTATGCGAAAGATGACATTTCACAATGGGGTTGAAGAAACCATCAAAAAAGCAGTGCCTCAAGTAAAGGAAGTTTTATCTGTTGATTAATAAAGAACCAGTTTCTGTACTTCCGTATTTTGATCTTTATTTTCTATTCGTATGGTGTAAATCCCTTTTGGTAAGAAAAATAAATCATACTTGTATCTATTTGATTTGATATTACTTATTTGCGCAACTAGTTTTCCTGAAACATTAAAAACAGAAATCATATTGATCGGCTTTTTGGATTCAATGATGAGCTCCCCAACAGTGGGATTTGGGTATATTTTTGTTTGAAAATAGGAACTATGATCTTTGACATTTGTTGGGTTTCGTAATCGCACAATACCAGTCCAAGTGCAAAACCAAAGTTCATCTTCAATATTCTTTATTAGACCGACATGATTATTTGAGTGACCTAAAAAATTACTGTAATTGTATGCTGGGAAGTTGTGGCTAACCGAGTCCATAGAAATCCAGCCGGTACCAGGATCATGAAATACTCCAAGTAAAAAGTCACTTCCCACCCATGGTCTGTTTTGATTGTCAAAAGCGATTCCCCAACAAAGAGGATCCCCAAGTCCATCGTTAGATGTATAAGCATTTTTTCTTGTCATAGTAAGTCCATCAAACTCAATTACACCATACCCCGTCATCCATACATCATTGTCAAGATCAACTGTGATGCGATTAACCTGAGTAGAATTCCAAATATCTTGCGGTGTCCAAAATGGGTAATGAGTCATTTGCATATTTGTATCCATTACATACAATCCTTCCATGAGGGTCCCTATATAGTATTTTTGGTGTGTTGGATTGTATTTTATCGCCCGGAGATTGTCATACTGCATCGAAGAATTTGAGCTGTTGATGATGCTAAAATTAGAGCCATCATATCGCACCAACCCCTGATGTGTGGCAATCCAAACAATGCCCTTGTCATCTACTTCTATTTCTTCAACAGAGTTGATTCCGGCATACATTGAGAATATACTGCCTCAGTTGTACCTGGGAAAAGTGCCATTTGCAAATACGGAGAAGCCACTGATAAAATGACCCCTATATAGTTCAGTATTAGGGCCCTTTTCAACACACGTTATAAAATCATCATAAAGATTGCTGTTGGATTCATCGTAATTTACCCAAGTATTGCTGCCATCAAACTGAGAGAGTCCTCTAGTCGTTCCAATATAGTAGTATTCGCCAATTTTGACAATGTCTTGTACATTATTGCCGATTATGCCTGAATTAGAGGTTTTGAATACCTCCCAATTTTGTGCTTTTCCGGTAGCAAAAAGCAAAATTGACCCTATTATGAAGATGGCTTTTTTCATGTGTTTTGTTTTCATTTTTATTAAAATCTTATTCCCAAAGAAGCATTTAGTGCGTTTGGATAACCTATTCCTATTTTAAAGACAAAATTGGAAGGGAATTCGAAGATGTAATTCATGTTGCATTGTGGGGCCAAATATTGATTCGCGATGAGTCTTCCCTTGATCAAGGTGCCTTCTTCTTGTATTGGAGACTTTCCAATATTGGTGAAAAAACCGAAGTTCAACTCCAATCCTAAAAAATCGCGGTAAAAGGGTTTGAAATGGTAATGAAGAGCCCAGCCAATTTCATTTGAAAAATCGCCTCTTACTAAATCAGAATAGAGGAACTCTCTGCGTCTTATCTCACATGAAGTCTTGAATCGTACTCCTTTATTTCCTAGAAAATCATATTCATACTGTATCCCTACAGAGACGGGATAACCTAAGACTCCAAGTATTCTGTGTGACTTATAATTGGATTGTTCTTCTTGCCCGTGGACATTCATTGCGAAGACAAGGATTATGATGAGCGTAAAATTTTTCATTTTGATGGTCTGGGAATGCTTGTTTTGTGCTTTAAGCATCTTTAATATTCTTCTTAAAACCTCTTACCCACAGATAGATTTAAGGCGTTAGGATATCCAACTCCCGTTTTGAAAATGAGGTTTGAGGGGAGCTCATATGTCAATTGAATGTTAAATTGTGGTGCTATGTATTGATTGGCGACTGTAGTTCCGTCCAGCAATGTTCCGTATTCAATTGGGGACTTTCCAATATGCGTAAAAAAACCAAAATTGAATTCCACCCCAGGGATTTCTGTGCTTTTAAAAGGTTTGAATTGATATTGAAGTAAAAAGCCAATTTCATTTGAGAATTCGTCCCGAAATAAATCAATGACATGCCTGCGTCTGATTTCGCATGATGTCTTCATGCGTATCCAATCATTTTCAAGAAAACTATATTCGTATTGAATTCCAAGTGCAGCTGGGAAGCCTAAAACTCCCATTATTCTGTGTGACTTATAGTCGGGTTGTTCTTCTTGCGCGTTGATATTCAATGTGAGAACAAGGAATAAGGAGAATATCATTTGTTTCATGCCGGCAAATGTGATCAAACTTTGCTGGAGGGTGAAATTTATCAGGGGTTACTAATTGGGTCAGGACCTTTTTTATCGATTTGATATTGTTGGGGAGTATACATCACCTTCCCATAGTTTGTCGTGATATGCTCTTCAGCGATCAATGCTCCACTTCTGAATTTCGCAATTTTCTTTCGCCAGAGCTCATTGGTTCGGAAATACCCATCGTTTTTCTTGATGAATTTGTGATTCTTTTCGAAAACATGATAGGCAAAATCAAGTTCTTCAGTTACCCTAATGTCACCTTCAAGAAGCTTGTCGGTCATCCATAAATTGATTTGAAAGGTCCATGGCGTATCATTTGTTAATTGTAAATCTCTGTAATTGTAAAACACGGTAGCGCCACTTGCAAATGGTAAAACACGGCCATCGTCCGGAAATGGGTCAAAACTATGATGATGTCGTTCAGTAATGGTTAACGGACTATGAAGTGCTAACCAATAGATTAAATTTGAACTTTGGCAAATTCCGCCTCCTATACCTGGTCTTGCTTTGCCAAAGGATAGTTCCATACCAAGCTTATATCCCTTTCTTTTAGTCGGAAGACCAACGGTCTTACAAAATGAAAATGTTTCACCAGGCTTAATAATGATACCATTGACTCTTTTGATTACAATTTTGAGATTGTCAATTTTGTTGTATTGCAAAGTCATGTCAGAGTCTCCGAGCTTTTTGATCAGCTTGGATTGATGCTTTTTAACCCTAAAAGCAAGTTTTTCAGGAGTACTTGTTTGGGTGTATTTCTTTTGATCTAGAAACCAGGAAATCTGTCTTCTGATTCTCTTTTCCCAAACAGAAATAAAATATAAGGCAGGATGTCTTTGAGAGAGTAACTTCTTTGAATTCAAATTTATTCCAAGATAAACTTCTTAGTGTGTTCTTTACCACTAGTTGAGATGGCTTTTGAAAAATATATTCCAGGTTGTAGACCCTCAACATCGTAGCTTACAGCAGTACTTATTGGGTTGAAACTTTCGTTAATCACAACTTTTCCGGTAAGGTCAAATATTTGTAAACTTTTAATCTGATTGCTAGACAGTTTCAGTGTTATGTCAGATCTTGAGGGGTTGGGATAAACATCAAGTTTTTCGGTTTCTGAGTTTTGAGATTCTGTTGAAGTGGGCCATGTACAAATTACGTTGTCAACTAAAAAGTCTTTTGTAAGATCCAAAATAGAATCAAATTCAACTGTGCTATTAACGTATGAAACATGAGAGTTTCGATTGAAAGTAACGAGTTGAGAGGGGATTCCTAAGTTATTCAATCTGTCGTTAACATGAAGACTTCCACTTGCCGTTAGGCCAGTAGGGACGCTGCCTCCAAAGTAGACTTCTCGTGTATCATAAGGTACAATATCATCACCATCATCATGAACACTAAAGGTAGGTGCATATTTACTCGCATCCATCCAAGTGGTATCGCCAATTGCTCCACTATAATTTAGTACAGCAATAACTTCTGAAGAATAACCTGAATTACCGCTATTTCCTTCGACTCCTCCCATTCCGGTGGTGTCTGAGGCTGTAAGCCATGAAGGAATTTCTGATTCGTTTCTTAAAAATGCTGTATGCAAACCACAAATTGCGCCTGCAGAGAAACCTCCAACAATTATACCTTTTGGATTGATTTTGTAAGGATT
>JALEGO010000708.1 GCA_022763165.1 Flavobacteriales bacterium | reverse complement strand
TCGGTCCCAATCTTGAACCGCTCCAGAAACAATTTCACTTGCCGAAGCTGAACCATTGTCTACAAGGACTACTAACTTTCCTTGTTCGAATCTACCATTTGAAGTGGCAAATTTTTCATTTTTAGGAAATGATCTCCCTTCGGTATAAACAATTAGCTTTCTATTTGACAAGAATTCGTCTGCCAAGTCAATCGCAGTTTGCAAATAGCCCCCACTGTTTCCTCTTAAATCCAATATCAAGCTTTGCATTCCTGCCTTTTCCAGCGTGTCAAGCTTTTCTCGAATCTCTCTCATACTGGTCCCGGCAAACCGGTTTAACTTAATATATCCAATACCAGGTTTTACCATGTAACCAGCATCAACACTGTAAATAGGAATTTTATCTCTTTCTATAGAATAATCAATCAAGTCTGATTCACCTCTTCTGAAGATGCTTACCTGAACTGTGGTGCCTTTTTTTCCTCTGAGTTTATCCATAACCATTTTATTAGTTACTCCTATTCCTGCCACAAGCTCTCCATCCACTTTTACAATTCTGTCACCTGATTGAATACCCAATTTTTCAGATGGTCCTCCAGAAATTGGAGACACTACCATAATCGTATCTTCCAAGATGTTAAATTGAATACCTACACCTTCAAAATTGCCCACTAATGGCTCATTCATCTTTTGAACATCCTTTTTAGAAATATAAACTGAATGAGGGTCCAGCTCTTTCAAAAAGCTCTTAATCATTTTTTCAGTAAGCCCAGCATTATCCACAGTATCAACATAACTTCTATCGACCAACCTCATTAAACTCTCAATTTTTTGGATGGATTCTGCAAGTTCATTTGGCGATTGAGCATTACTGTTTATGCTCAAACCAATGAAAATTGATAAGATTGACAGGAAGGTTCTATTAAACACTTTTTGGATTGAAAATTTCATATCTCTAGAGATTCAAAGTTTGTATAAAGACTATCATTACGCAAACTCTTTGCCGAAGTTACCAAAAAACACAGATTCCGAATAAAATACCGTTGGTAAGATGTTAATAGGGAAATGTTAAAATTAAATTTCACCTAAAAGAGTGGCTTCATTAGGTGGCTTTTATCGGTGTTATGAATCCCTTATTTTATTTAATGGTCTTGTGAGTTATCCATCGTTTCGAGGTGTTTTTGAAATAAAATTCTGAAAAATAAAATCAAGAATCTGTATATCAGAATAAAATTTTGGCACGATTCTGGTTTGAGTGTAATCAAACTTTAAAACTTATGATTATGAAAAGTACTATTACACAAATGACTGTCTTAATAATAAGTTTGACCTTGATGTCATTCTTGCCAAATAGGGCAGATGCTTCGCAATTGAATCTTAGAATGTTTAATGGAAGCACTTTTACACTATGGTTAAATGGGGAAAGAATCGCAAGAGCTACTCCGGAAGCCAATATTAATCAACTTAGAGCAGGACAACATCATATAAAGGTCGTAAAAGTTGTTCGTTCACAATATGATGGTAGGAGGGTGAGAAGAGTAATTTATGATGGATTTGTAGATATCCCACGAAGAAAAAGAATCACTGCGGTTGTACATCCCAGAAGAGGCTTAAGGTTTACATCGATTGTTCATATTCCGCGTAGAGTTGATTATGCACCACCGCCACCACCTCCAGGACCAACATGTGGAGCAGTACCAGGATCCTTTTGGTTTGATGACTTGAAGGCTACTATCTTGAATGCCTCATTTGATAGAGATCGTTTAAGAATTGCTCAGCAAGGTCTAAACGGAAGAAATGTTACCGCTGCTGAAGTAAGCGATTTAATGAACTGCTTTAATTTTGAGTCCACCAGGTTGAAATTCGCAAAGTATGCCTACGGAAGGACTTTGGACCCTGAAAACTATTATTTAGTGAATAATTCATTCCGATTTAGTAGTTCAATAGACCGACTCCATCACTTTATTGGTTCCTTTTAAAGAATTAAGCGTTGTTTTTAAAACAACGCTTTTTTTTATGAAAAAAATCACAATTATTATAGCGCTAATTCCTTTTTGGATTCAAGCACAAAACTTTTATCAAGAACAAAAGAAGTTCCAAAGGTTTCGCGGTGCCGTTGAGGCTAAATCTGAAACAATGAAAACAGAATTATCTAAAAAAAATATTTCAACAGATCATTTAAATATCTTGATTGAAGGATTAAAAAAAGAAAAGATTTTGAATGTTTATGTTAAACATGATACTGCAACAAAATATACTTTGTACAAAAGTTATCCCTTCTGTTACTTCATAGGAACACTTGGCCCTAAAAGAGAACAAGGTGATTTACAGGTCCCGGAGGGTGTTTATTATATTGATAGGTATAATCCATATAGCACATATCACCTGTCTTTGGGGATTAACTATCCAAACCAAAGTGATAGAATCTTAGGGAATAAAAAAAGACTAGGAGGTGATATTTTCATCCATGGTGACTGCGTGTCACTGGGCTGTATACCGATTACTGATGATAAAATAAAAGAGCTTTATCTATTAGCGGTTTGGGCTAAAAGTTCAGGCCAAAGGCGCGTGCCTGTATACATTTACCCATCAAGATTGGACGAACCTGGAATGGCTTTATTAAAGGTTAATAGCTTGTACCAACAAAATGAGACCTTATGGGGCGATTTGAAAACTATCTATGATGATTTTCATAAGACCAAAAGACTTAAAAAAGTTTTAGTAGATTCATCGGGAAGATATAAAATCCAATGAACCATTCATCACATTTATTGACAGTTCACAATGCTTAGTTCATTTCTAAAATATTTTTTTCAGGTGGTTTGAAATTTGCTGCTTAATTTGGTCGCAAAATTTGCAATTTGAAATACCTAGGTACTATTTGTCTTGCGCTCTTCACAATGATGAGCTTTGGGCAGGAAAAATTCACTATTTCTGGTTATGTAAAGGATCAATCATCAGGTGAAGAATTAATCGGTTCGAGCGTCTTGGTGAAAGAGTTGGCCACAGGAGCAGCTACGAACATTTATGGTTTTTATTCTATAACAATTCCTAAGGGAAAATATACCCTTGTCTATTCGTTCATTGGATATAATCCAACTACAAAAGAGATTGATTTAACTTCTAATATGACCATAAATATGGAGTTGGGCTCTAACTCTGAGGTGCTCAAAGAGGTCGAGATTAAAGCGGAAAGATCCGATGAAAATGTGGAGTCCATTTCAATGAGTAAGGTGGATATGAATATCGAGACCATAAAGAAAATACCTGCGCTCATGGGTGAAGTTGATGTTATAAGGGCAATTCAATTACTACCTGGTGTGCAGACAGCAGGAGAAGGGAGCACAGGTTTTTTCGTAAGAGGGGGAGGAGTCGATCAAAATTTGATTTTGTTAGATGAAGCAACGGTTTTCAATGCTTCGCATTTAATGGGTTTTTTCTCTGTATTCAATCAGGATGCTATTAAAGATGCTCAATTGTATAAAGGCGGAATTCCGGCACGATATGGAGGGCGTCTTTCTTCCGTTTTAGACGTTCATATGAAAGAAGGTAACTCTAAAAAGCTGGGCGTTTCTGGAGGAATAGGTCTTATTTCAAGTAGATTAACTGTGGAGGCTCCAATAGTCAAAAACAAAAGCTCGTTCATTGTTTCAGGTCGTAGAACTTATGCGGATTTGTTCTTGGGATTTAGTAAAAATGAAAGTCTGCGGAAGAGTAAGCTCTTCTTTTATGACTTGAATGGAAAAGCTAACTACATCATTAATGACAAGAATAGAATTTATCTCTCTGGATATTTCGGTCGTGATATTCTTGGGGTAAGTGATGCATTTTTATTGAACTGGGGAAACCGAACGATTACGGGTAGGTGGAATCATTTATTCAACGAAAAACTCTTCTCAAATTTCACTGCTA
>JALEGO010000707.1 GCA_022763165.1 Flavobacteriales bacterium | reverse complement strand
GGTCCTACAGGAAGTATTAGTTATCATGCTCTCAGTCCTTTTGGATGCCCTTCAGACACATTAATCCAAAATGTTACAATATCTGGTTCATTTAGTATTAATGCTGGAATCAATGATACCATTTGTATTGGTGATACAGTCAATTTATCGGCTACCGTGCCATTAGGTACTCAAATAAGTTGGGCACCAACGAATAGTATATCAAATCCAAATATTTCAAATCCAGATGCATTTCCTGTTCAACAAACCACCTACATCCTAACGGCTACTGATTCTGCTAACTGCACAGTTCAAGATAGTGTTGAGATTATTGTGGAGAACATACCAAACATCGTTGTATCTAATGACACCAACATTTGTGCTGGAGATAGCATTCAGTTATTCGTGTCTACAGGAGTTACTTATTCATGGTCTCCTGCCAATCTATTTTCTGATCCTAATATTTCGAATCCAATGGCTACTGCAGATAGTTCAGTGGAATTAGTAGTTTTTATAACGGATTCAACTGGGTGTGGAGGGTTGGATACTGTAAATGTACAAGTACAACAAGAAGTTCACATCGTAGAAAATGATCCAATATGGTATTGTGAAGGTGACAGTGCCAATATTTCAGTTTCAGACAACAGTGTATCGGTTGTTTGGAGTCCATCAAGTTTTTTAAGCAGCACAAACCAAGTTGTTGTGACAACTACAGCAAATGATTCTATTAGGTACTTCGTAAGCATTACTGATGCTATTGGATGTGTGTTTTCGGATTCTATCGATGTACTAGTTGATTCAATCATTCCAACTGTTGCTGGTCTGTCGTCTGTAGCGTGTATCGGAGACACATTTGTCTTGGGAGGCAACCCCACAGTTCCTGGCTCAGCAACGTCTGTGAGCTGGTCCCCAAACACCTTTTTTCTAGATCCTGATACGGTTTTAAACCCAAGAATCCTGCCTACATCAGGTGCTACATATATCGTATCAAGTGTCAATGGCCAATGTATCGGCTCTGACAGTATTACAATTTCACTTCAGCCTAAACCCAACATCAACTCACTTGCAGATATCACTTCATGTGCAGGGGCAGATATCACTTTTACAAGCACTGATTTTGCTACTAATTACACCTGGTTGTTTGGGGATGGAGACAGTAGCAATACTCAAAACGCAATACATTCCTATCCTGATACTGGTATCTACGAGGCAATTCTCATTATTGGTGATAGTTTGGGTTGCACAAATTCAGATACAATGTTGGTCAATCTGAATGTTGTTCTAAACGTCAATGCTGTGGGAGACACAAATCTCTGTGAAGGCCAACTTACCAACATATCCGTTACTGGAAATGCCAACAGCTACTCATGGCTGCCTGTGTCTGGCCTAGATGATGCAAACAGTACTAACCCATTGGTCAACATCAACACATCGACAACATACATAGTAACCGGAATAGATACGAACTCATGTACCGCAAGCGACACTGTTTCAATAGTTATTTTGAATAATCCTTTGATCAATACAATTAACGACACGACTTCCTGTGCAGGAGATAGTATCCAGTTGTTCACCTCGGGGGGAGGATCGTATCTTTGGACACCAAATAGCGGCTTAAGCAACCCCAATGTATCCAACCCAAAAGCTTTCCCTTTGTTTGAGACAACTTATACTGTGCAAATTACAGATACCAATAGCTGCATACATATAGATTCAACTACAGTTAGTATTGGCATCGAACCAACTGCGGATTTTGAAGTTTGGGTAGAACCAAGTTGTGATGATATCAAACTAAAGACGACAAACTCAAGTTTAAACGGAAGCACATTTGAATGGATTTACGGTACTACAGTTTTTACAGATACTATTTTGGAAACAGATTATAACTCAGGAGTCGATAGCCTCATTTTAATTGCTTACAGTGGCAATGGATGCTTAGACAGTCTGACACTGGGTATTGTTCATTTTAGTCAAGGATTAGAGCAAATCTTGAGAGATTCTGTACCAAACGTCTTTTCACCAAATTTTGATGGAATTAACGAGTGGTTCGAAATCCCAATTAGAAATAGTTTACATAGCTGTACAGAGCTCAAAGTTTATAATCGTTGGGGACAGCTATTATTCACTTCCATTGGAAACAACCATACTTGGAATGGTTTTAGTTTTGATGGAGAACAAGCTCCAGAGGGCACGTACTTTTACATTCTAACAGTAAATGGGTTGGAATTTAACGGATCCCTTACCTTGATCAGGTAGATTGGTTATTTATTCTTGTTTGAATCACTCTCGAACTTACACTTTATTCCAAACCTTAATACTCGGAACTAATCTTATTATGAATCTCATTTAGTGGTTTCCACAATGCATTAAGTCATTCAACTCAACCATTTTGAAAAAGCACAAATCATTCTTAAAAATTGCGGGAGGTATTTGAAAAGAAAAATGAGGTGAGTTTCTTTAATTCATGACTGGACTAAAGTCGAAAATGCAATTGAGATTGACTAAGAAAATCAGATGAAACCAAAATAATGCTTCCCATCGAGCCTGTGCTCGAAGTTAGGAGGCCTTAGTTATTCAATGCATTCACTCTTTGAAGAGCCAGAATATTTTGTTCTTCGTATGCCGGAACTTTTGTATCGGGTTTACTTAGCTTCTTGATCATTGCATAGTGATACTGTGCTGCATCTCTAAAGGTAGGTAACTCATTATAGCGAATACCATACTCGTTACAAGTTTCAATCAAGATCTCAGTCAACTTTCGAGAATGGACATGGCAATGTTTAGGAAACATATGATGAATTACATGAACATTTATGCATCCCATTAACCAACAAGCAATAGGGTTATTTCTTGCAAAATCCATTGTCGTTTCTAGAGTATGAATTGCGTAGTTATTCTCAATATTACCCTCATCGTCAGGAATTGGAAAATGGGTTCCTTCAAAAATATGATTGGCTTGAAAAATCAAAGCAAAAGTATATCCAGACAGGATATTGATTGAAAGCACTCCCATTAAAACTACCCACCATGGGGCAGACAACAGTACGAAAGGAAGTACAAAGTTTAGAGTATAGTAAATTGCCTTAAAAATAAGGAGTATAGCAATTTCTCTTGCTGGGTG
>JALEGO010000073.1 GCA_022763165.1 Flavobacteriales bacterium | reverse complement strand
CATAACCAATGGTGCGGCAACCTCCATCAATGTAGATGTCATTTGTGGACTCAAACCTGTAGACTCGCTAATGAATCCATTTACCCCGCTCAGTTGGCTTGAGAATACATGTCCTAGAATTCCCTTACCAGGCCCAGAACTAGAATTTCCTAAAAATCCCATAACATCATTCAAAATGCTTCCATCATGATCATTGCTTACTGCATTAAACAAGGAGGCAGCTCCTTGTGTAGTTTGGCTGTTTTTAGATAGGGCCTGAACCATAATAGGAAGAAACTGATTCAAAGCATTTTGGGTTTGAGCTTCAGTCGCACCAATCTGTTGACTGATTCCTCTTGTTGTATTTCCTTGAAACTCACTTAAGAGTGTATCTACTAAGTTATTCATAAGGTGTAATTATTTGGTTCAAAATTAAGGAATTACAACAATATGTAATGCTCCGCCCTTAGTTTAACAAAAGAATAACGATTATTCTCAAGCGCAAAATAGCGACTTAGTCATTTTGTAAGTCTTGTACAAGGTCTTTTGCTTCGTCTAAGTTTTGTCGATATTTTCTCAATATAAAAAGATGAAATGCAAAACCTATGACCAACCCGACTATAATTCTCGGAACAAAAACATCGAGTTTTTCAACTAAGTTTAATCCATGAATCAATTTGACGATAACAGGTATTAGAAATATCATTAGAATTGAAACTACAACTATCCCCATAGCCCTGTATCTAACGAAGTAAGCTCTAAGATTGGCTATTTTGAGAGCCCCTTCTTTGAGAGAGGTGTTTATTAAGTCCACACTTTTGGCTTTCACAACAAAAACCCATGACATAAAACCAAGTGCAGCAGACAAGATAATTGAAACTACACATGAAATCTCAAGGAAGGTGGTATTCATTTTGGTAAAACTCACAATTAAGTACAGTATCACTCCAAACACTAGAAATATCCCAGCGTATTCATAATTGATTATTTTTTGGATGCGATTCTTGACCGTCTCGCTAGTAACCTTTAGCACCAATTCTTGATTGGTTAGCTCTTGTTCTTTAAGCCTCTCGTCCATTTTGCTCCAAGCAGCTGACATTTCTTCTAAATTCATGACGTTTTGATTTTATTTTTTAGTTTTTCTTTAATCCGGGAAAGTCTTGTTCCAACATTGGTTTTACTGATTCCTGATATTTCTGAAATTTCAGCATATGACTTACCTTCCAAATAGAGCAGTACCAGAGCCTTTTCAAAGCTGTTTAGCCGATTGATAGTCCTGTACATCGCTTCCATTTGATCTTTAAGTATAGTATCATCTTCTTGATAAGGTATCGAGGAAAAGTCAAATTCCTGAGCCTTTGTTAAAGGCTTTTTTCTGAAGTAATTCATAGATACGTTTAAGGCAATTCTATAAATCCAAGTCGAAGTCTTTGATTTATTCCTAAAAGATGGTAGCGCTTTCCATAGTTGAAGCAATATTTCCTGATACAAATCCTTCTTCTCATCTTCACTTCTTGAGTAAATCGAGATGACTTTGAAAAGGAGTCTTTCATTTTCGTTAACAATTTCAGAAAACTGTTGCTTCAACTGTTCCATATCCTATTAGTAACACAAAAAGAAAAAAAATCACATTTTCATGATATTTTATTTCAAGATGTCTGAAATATCCACAAAATGATATGAATTTAATGCCTGCTTTTCAGACCCAAATTAGTTTGATTCAATGTACATTTGAGCTGTGAAGAACTTCTCTGTACATGCAGCTCTTTTCACTGCAAATCTAATTTATGCTATGAACTATACCATAGCCAAAGACGTCATGCCAGAGTTTATCAAACCTTTTGGTTTTATCCTTCTAAGAGTTGTTTTCGCAGCCTCTTTATTTTGGCTTGTTAGTTTGTTTGGCAAACAAGAGAAAGTTCATCCAAAAGATCTAAGAATGTTTTTTGTGTGTGGGATTTTTGGGGTTGCTGTTAATCAACTCTGCTTCTTTAAAGGCCTAAGTGTCACAGTGCCGATTAATGCTTCGGTACTCATGACATCAACACCCATTTTAGTAATGATTATTGCCGCGGTTTATCTTAAGAATAGAATTACTAAAAATAAAATTTTCGGTATTACGTTAGGATTAATAGGTGCCTTGATGATCATTTTAATGAACGAAAAAGTACAATTCGCATCAAATACCTTTTTTGGTGACATCCTAGTAGTCATCAACGCACTGTCTTATGGGCTTTATTTGGTATTGGTTAAACCCCTAATGTCAAAGTACAGTCCCATCACTGTTACAAAGTGGGTTTTCACTTTCGGTCTATTAATGGTAATTCCCTTTTCACTGAATGAAGCCCTTCAAATAGAGCATAACATATTCCAATTCGAAATTCTTTGGCGCATATTCTATGTTCTTTTTGGCACGACATTTTTAGCATATTTCCTGAATATTTATGCTTTGAAAAAGGCTAGCCCTTCTCTCGTTAGTTTTTACTTGTATATTCAGCCGCTTCTAGCAACAATTTTTGCAATTTTGATGGGTAGCGATCGTGTTACCTGGGTAAAAATATTTGCAGGAATGCTATTGATACTTGGTGTTTATTTAATTAGCAAAACACCTAGAAAACAAAGGATTACATGATTGATGTTGAAAACTTAAAGAAACTTTTTTGAAACAAAAACGTAACAACCACAAACCATAAGCTAAACTATCTATTATGACCACGAACACACTTAAGATGGCTGCCATTGTTACCTTCATTTCAGCCTTATTATCCTTAAACAGTCAGGCTCAAATCCCACATGATTTGAATGAACTGATGAATGAAGTCCAAAGCAGTTGTAAAATACTGTCGGCCCATACAATTGCATTTAATCAACACGTTGCTTTTTCAAATGACCTAGCCGTTGCACGAACCGAGATGCAAAACCTGGTTAAGCTCGCCAAAGAACGAAAAACGCGGCTTGAGAATTTGCCGGCAGTTTCTCATGACCAAGAATTTTGTCAAGAAACTCGAAAGGTTCTATTTGATCAAATAGATCGGATTTTACAGGCTCAATTGTTCTTTGAAGAAATAAACGATGACAATTGGGAAGAGATGTCTCTCGATTTTATGGTATTGAATAAAAATGCAGGTGCCGAAAGTAACAAAGTCATGAATCATCTAAATCAAAGCATTGCTGAAGTGGCGAGCAGATACAGCATTACTTTTGATACAGAGACGGAAAAAATCAAAAAGGTTAGGGCTTATAACCTGAGTATTGATCATTACTTGCAAAACTACATTCTTGCTACGCAAGTGTCTCACTGCTACAATGACCTGATTGACGCGGTAAATGAGGGAGAGGCTTCTCTAATTCTAGAAAAGAGCAATACACTCATCAATCAAATTACTTTGGCAAGAAGAGACCTTGAAGTGCTCAAAAAATATGAATCCAAAAAGATTACGGCTGAAACTGAACGCTACTTTGATGCCCATGAGGATATTGCTAGGTACGAGATCAATGAGATTTACAAAATATATGATAAAGGACTCACAAACAATGATCAAGTAAAAGTGTTGAATAATTTATTGACTCAAGTGGATGAAGAGTCTTCATCAGCACAAAACTCTTTCAACCAAGAAGCAAAATTGTTTTTTCAAGAAACGGCTAACTCACTATAAAACATCTCCTAGATTTTGATGGTCTTGTGGGTGTAGCACAAACTAATATCAATGATTGATGATAAGCCCTTGTCTTTTGATGAGGGCTTATTAATTTTATCATAGATGAAAATTAGGTGCCTTTTCCTCGGTCTTTTGATTTTGGCTTGTTCCACTCCGAACTCCTATAATCCAAAATTTAGTTCTTACCAACAACTGATTGATTCGGCATTCTCAAAAAACAGCAAAAACATCAAGCCACTGCTCGATCAGCAAGAGCTTACCATTGTAAATCCAAATGAGCATACCTGTTTTTTACAGAACAAATTGGAGGTTGCCATTAATGATAAGAATGTTGCCGATCTGGATGCTCTGCTAAATCAAATTGATTCTTTAAGGATAATGTCCCCTGCAACTCCTTTTGAACAAGCCCGCTACTTTCTTCAAAAAGGAAAGATTGCTGATTTACAAATGAATGATAGCGCTGAACACTTCTATCAAAAAGCTTTGAACTTATATACTGAAATCGAAGATTCCAATCAAATCGGGGTAGCGAAAGGCTTAATATGGAGGCATCTCATCATCAAAGGAGATCAAAATGTTATTTTGGACATAGAAAAAGCCATTAACGATCGAAGCTTTAGCCAGTATCCAAGGATTGTTGCTCATTTCCAAAGACTTGCTGGTTTCTTTTATTTTTTTAAAAATGATTTTGACCAAAGTTTAAAGTTCTACTTATTAGCTTTACCACATTTCATTACAGAGGAAAATATACCTCTTGTTTCAGAAGCGCAAACAGCAATTGGTATTATTTATAGATCACAAGATAGGCACGTTCAAGCGAAAGAATATTTCTGGGAAGCTTATGAGCAATCTATTTCTATAAAAGACTCAACTCAAGCCTTGACAGCATTAACCAACTATGCCATTTCATTGTCAAGAGATAGCTCTCAAATCAAACGGGTTGATTCTATTTATGAAGTTTGTTACGACTTTTGTAAAAGAAGAGAGAACTATTCAGGTCTAGTATCGCTTTGTATCAACAGGGCTTCGCAACTCATGTATCAAAAAGATGAGATCATTACTAAAACGGAAGCTTTAAGTCTTATAAAAGAGGCTTTTTCTATTGATTCTGCTCTAAATAACATTCATGGCATCTGTTATGATTATGCTGCTCTAGGAGGGTACTATTATACCACGAAAGAGTATAAGAAAGCTCTCAAGTTCTATAACATTGGTGCCTCAATGGCTGATTCCCTAAAAAATTATGATCTCCTGAATGATATTTACGATAACATTCAACAAATCCAATTATTACAAAATGACTTTAAAGGGGCAGCTCACACAGCTTCGCAAATGAATGTAGTACAAGATTCACTTTTTAATAGAGATGTTATCCAAAAAGAAATGGAAAGTTGGAGGGCCTATGAACGAGAACTGGCAGATAAGGATCAAGAAATACTTGAATTGCAAATCCAAAATGCAGAACACAAAAACCAAAAGAAGAATTTATTCATATTGCTAATCGCGATGATTCTAATAGTTGCAATATGGAGACTCATTCGCTCTTTTAAAAGAAGAAAGCATATAGAAAGGAAGCTCATAAGAACCAAAACACGCTTATCACAAGAAGTCAAATCCAAAGCGGAACTTGAAGCTGCTCTTGTCAAATCCAACGCGGTGATCAAAGCAAAAAATATATTGATTAATTCCTTAAGAAACGATGAAGCCTTAATTTCTAGGATTACTAAAGACATCAATACTGATAGTGATTGGCTTCAGTTTTTTGCAGAATTTGAACTCCTCTATCCTGGTTTTCTAGATAATATAAAGAATAAGTATCCAAAAATAACGAATCAGGATCTGCGTGTTTCTTGCTTAATCAAGCAAAAACTATCTCTGAAAGAAATGGCCGAGATACTAAATTTATCAGTTGACGGAGTCAAAAAAGCTAAACAACGCCTAAAATCTAGGACTTCAGCTGAATTCATTTCTTCGATATAAGCTTCTTAAAGTCAGGATTTTGTAAAGTGTACCCAAAGTGTCCACCTCGGTTGTAAGGGAAACCTTTTTATTGGCGATACTTTTGCAAAAAAAACTATGAAATTTCCAATTACAATACTATTTCTTCACATTTTACACATTCAGGCCAAGGCCCAATTCACGCCTATCCTTGTTGATGGCAATATCAATGCTCCAGGAAAAGTAATGGCCATAGATCTCAATAATGATGGTTTGGACGATATTTTAACTTATGAAACATCAACAAAGAATCTCATTTGGTATGAATGTCTTGGTTCAGGTACCTTTTCAAATGCCAACACCTTAAGCTCCAACTTTGACATAGATGATTTTGCTGTTGGTGATTTGGATAATGATAACGATTTGGACATAGTAGTAGTTTCAAATTCAAACACCACTATCGGTATTTTAGAGCGATTCAACAGTGGGAATTATTCGTCACTACAAACGGTTAGTACAATCTACACGGGCTACAGATGCACTTTGGCGGACATGGATTTTGATAACGATTTAGACATTGTAAGTGCTACCCCTACATCCATTCGATGGTGGGAAAATAGCAATGCCACTGGAAATTTTGTGAACTGGCACCCGATATATTCCAACTCAACCAGTCACTATGATTTGGAGGCCCACGATTTTGACAATGATGGAGATGTCGACATCTTTCAGAGCCTAACAGCAAACGATAGAATCGTGCTATTTGAATACGACAATTTTTCCTACACACCTAAACTCATTGATCCCAATATAGACGCTCCCTTGGTTCTGGAATTTCATGACTTAAACAACGATGGACAGGATGAACTTATCGCAAATTCAATAAGTGATGAAGTGCGCATTTATGAATATGCAAGCGGAAGTTTAAGCTTGATCAACACCATACAACCTGCAAGTTCATATTTAGTTGGTCAAGCAGTTGCCGATTTCGACAATGATGGCCTTTTAGATATAATGCTTTCTTTTAGAGATAGTGATACCATTGGATACCTACAAAATCAGGGTGGCCTTAACTTTGGCGGTTTTACAACTATCTCTACACTCCAAGACAAGCCTGTTCATCTAGCACCAGGAAAGTTTGATGCGGACAATTCCATGGATCTTGCTTGTACATCAATTGGTGGTGATAGCTTAATGGTTTATCTCAATCAAGTCATTGTTGGAAATGACACTAGAAAAGAATTGACCGCATTTAATTTAAGCCCAAATCCAGTCAAAAAAGTGCTAAACGTCCAAAGTGAGATTGAAATAAAAGAGATCACAATTATGGATGTTAGTAGTCAAATCATTAGGGTTAAACAAATGAGTCCATTGAACCGGCAACTTTTAGATTTAGAAGGACTTCCAGCCGGGCATTATTATCTTAGACTGAGAGATATTAATGAAAACACGACTTGCCAGCAATTCATAAAGATGTGAAGTCTTTTTATTGATAATCATTAGATTTGTGCCTTTGTATTGCTATGAAAAACATTCTTAAGGCACTTCTAATCATCCCAATTCTTTGGGCATGCAATGAACCTTCTCAAAAACAACCTACAGCTAGCACTGGCAAAAGTTGTGATTATAACAACTTCAAAACACCAGGTGCATTTCAAGCTGCTGGAGTTCAAATGATACAACTCAAAGAAGGTTATAAAGTTTGGACAAAGCGTTTTGGAAATAGTCCGATGAAGGTCCTTTTATTGCATGGTGGTCCGGCATTGACCCATGAATACATGGAATGCTTTGAAAGCTTCTTTCCACAAGCAAATATTGAGTTTTACCATTATGATCAATTGGGGTCTCATTACTCCGACCAACCAGAAAATGACAGCTTATGGACTATTGAACGTTTTGTTGATGAAGTCGAACAAGTACGAGTCGGATTGGGACTTAACAAAGACAATTTTTACCTCTTGGGGAATTCATGGGGAGGAATTCTTGCTTTAGAATATGCGTTGAAATATCAGCAAAATATGAAGGGAATGATTATTTGTAATATGACTGCAGACTTCGACAAATATGAGGCCTATAACCAATCCTTGAGAAACAAAATGAGAAAATCCTTAATTGATTCATTAGAATTTTATGAAAAGAAAGGAGATTATCACAACCCTGTGTATCAAGACTTGGTCTTCAATGAATATTATACTAAACACATTTGCCAGTTTCCTCAAAAGGATTGGCCTGAGCCTATTATGAGAAGTTTCGGGCATATCAATCAACATGTTTATGAATACATGCAAGGACCAAGTGAATTTGTACCTGGAGGCATCTTAAAGCACTGGTCTGTTTGGGATCAGTTAAAAGACTTATATGTTCCTACATTAATGGTTGGGGCCAAATATGACACCATGAACCCTGAAGAAATGGAGGAAATGAGCACACTTGTTCAAAATGGAAGTTATTTATATTGCGAAAATGGAAGTCATTTGGCTATGTGGGATGAGCAAGAGTTTTTCATGAATGGGGTTATTGATTTTATAAAGAAGACTCATTCCGAAAAATAATCCAATCAATTCCCTAAATACGCAGCCTTTATCAAGGTTTCTTCATTCTCGGCCTTCAGTCTTAGCATATAAATTCCCGGATTTGGTAGTTGGACTTGACCACTTTTAACGGTCTCTTTAAAGAAAACAAGTTGTCCTTGGACATTGTAAATTTCAACTTGAGTAATTGGATCCAAACCAAAAAAATGAACAATACCATTCTTACTATCAACACGGTAGGCGATTTCCTCCTTCAATGCCTCTAAACCGACTGGATTTGTATTGAAATAGATACAAGCGCTTGTATCTTGACAATACTGTCCTGTCAATAATACCTGATAAACCCCTTGTGAACTAGGTTCTAAACTTTTATTCGTTTCACCAATCAAAGCTGTCCCAGTATTGCAATTGAACCATTGATAATTGACATTGCTCATGTTGGCTACAATCGAATCCGCATACAAAGTTGTGGATGTATCAATAATCTCATAATTAAGATGACTAATAACAATACTGTCACAACCATTTTGGTTGAGAGTAGTATCGTAAAAGATTCCGGAAGAAGTCTGAAAACCTCCTTGTAAAAATATACTGTCTCCCTGACAAAGGTCGTAGTTGATATTGGTCTGACTTGTATCCAAAATATAGAGCTGATAGGTATTTATAAAGCAAAAGCTTGTATCGATTATAGTGTCGGTAACAGAACCCGAATCAGCGTAAAAACTGGAACCAATTAAAAAACTATCCCCAAAACAAAGATTAACTGTATCCCAATATTGACTGATCGGTAAGAAACTCAAACTAATATTAGCTAAGCTATCACAACCACTATTGTTCAACAAAGAATCTAAATAATTTCCTGAGCTTGTATGGTAATTCCCACTTATGAGGATGCTATCTCCTTGACAAAGAGCCAAAGAATCAAAACTTACATCTTGAGAATCTACACGTAGCTCAAAAACTGTT
>JALEGO010000706.1 GCA_022763165.1 Flavobacteriales bacterium | reverse complement strand
CCTTGATTATTTGGCTCTCTGTAAACTTTGATTTCTTCATAACAGCTTAAAGTTAGTGAATTTTTAAACTGTCTTATTTTTACGCAAGTCTACACCCGTACAAACACTGCAAATTGTAGAACCGTTTTGGTAGTTGCTTTTCAGCCAGTTCATCAACTCTTTGTCAGAAGAATCTTCTTTTACTGAGCGTAAAGCAGGAATAATTACGATATCGGCCTGATCCCTTATATCAGTATACAAATCACAGTAAATGGGAAAACCACTATCTGAGTAGATTACCTTTTGTCCATCTACACTGATAATCTTTACGCTAAACCCAACTGAATCATCCGACTTGCCATATAATTCATTAGCTAAACTGCCTGCACGACTAAGTATATCGTACAAACCCACGACTGAGGCCGCTATGCAGTTTTCTAAAGCGACAATGTTTACTTTTTTCATTTATTGGCAAATATACAATGCGATATTGACAAATACGCCATAAGCGAATGCTTCTTAATCGTTTGACTTTTGCAATGAACTTAAAAAAACAATTATGGAAAGCGAAATGATTAACGATGCTGTTTACCTTAAAGAATTCGGAGGGCCGGATCAATTGACAATCAAAACTTCTTCACTCCCTGCTGTCGACGCCAATCACGCAAGAATTGAAATTGTGGTTTCAACTGTTAGTACTACTGACAGAATTATAAGAAAAGGAATGTTTCCACCTCTGAATAAAAGGCCGCCATTTATTTTAGGGTATGACTTTACAGGAAAAGTGGTCGAGTTGGGTTCCAATGTAAAAGGGTTCAAAGAAGGTGATTGGGTTACAGGGATTCCCATGACAGGTTGTTATGCAACTTTTATTGATGTTGATCCAGATAGCATGATAAAAATCCCTGCTATTGAAGATGCAGCAAGTGCTGCCCCGATAACCCTATTCTACCTTCCGGCTTATCAGATGCTTGAGCACTGTGCAGATCTAAAGGAAGGTGACAAAATATTGATACAAGCTGCCACTGGCTCAGTTGGTCAGGCGCTATTACAACTCGGTAAGCTCAAAAAGCTGGATATGGTAGGAACGGGGTCTGAAAGTAAGCTGGAAAATATAACCATGCATGGTGCCAAAGCCTTAAATTACAACAGTAAGAACTACAAAAGAGAATTGAAGGATTTGGCAGGCCGAGGTTTTGACGCTGCATTTGACTGTACCAATCATTATAATCTGAATTTATCTTATAAACTACTGAGTAAGGAAGGTGTGCTTGTAAATTATGGTTTATTCAATAAGTCCACTACAGTGGAAAAACGAACAGTAATGAAATTCATCTATTTCATAGCAAATTTTGTGCGCTTAATAGCCAAATTGAAATTCTGGAATCTAGGAAAAAAATCTGCTTTTTTTTATGATATTCAAACTGAAATGACCAAAAGAAAGGGACAATTTCAAGAAGATTTGAACACCTTACACAGGTACTTAAAAAGTGGTCAAATTTTACCGAATATTCAGAATAAATTCAAGCTGAGCGACGCTGCAAAAGCTCACGAAGAATTAGACAAAAATACGAAGACAGGTTACATCGTAATTTTGGATAGACAATAATTGCCAACAAGGTATAAGAATGCGTAGCTTCCTAACGTCAGCTACGACATCTTATACCACCCGTTGCTCTAAGGATAGTTCTTTAGGCAAATAGACAAAGCCGCAAAAATCCGTACACTGGTCCCCGTCAAAACGATAAATCCACTCCTGTCCAGGTAGACTGGTCTCAAACACTATACCACGCGTTGCACGATTATTCACTAAACCGAATGATATGAAAAAGATGCTCTTTTTGATGGTGGCACTTGGCGCTGTGCTCTCTTTCTCCAGCTGTGACCAGGACAATGATGTTGAATGTAGTTCGTTTCAGTTGTACGTTTGATAACCCCTACCGGCTTTATATCAACCCCCAGGGGAACAGCTTCGTGGATATTGAGCTTGAAGAAGGGTTTTACCAATTCTGGATGGAGCAGATCTCCGGCTTCCTTCTCTTCCCTCCGTCCAGGAAACCGAAATGACACTGACGTACGGGGTGCAGGCGTCCTTTATTTTCCCGTAGGAGTTGATCCGCATTGAATAGACAGAATTAGGCACCTTGGTTTTGGCTGGTGGGCCTAATTTTGTTTGAAGGGGTAGTGGGGTTAGGATATTTTGGGGGGAGGGGGTATATTGAGGGTATGGTATGTGTATAAATGAGTTACCTGCAAGCGAAAACAGACAACTTTGAAGATTGAGATAAAACAAACGAAAGACTTCCGTGAATTAGCCGAACTGAATGAAGCTGTCCAAAATTGGCACCACGCTAATTATCCAGATGATTTTAAGCCGTTTGAAAATCATGAAGTCGAAAGGGCTTTTGAAAAAATGATTCGAAGTGAAAATTTCATCGCTTTCATTGCAAAACATAAGGACAAAGCAATCGGCTATCTTCTTGCTTATGTAAAAAAAAGACCAGATTCTGCATTTCAATACGAGAAAACGATCTTATACATTGACCAAGTTGCAGTTATTGAAGAATATCAAAAAAATGGAATAGGAGAGAAACTAATAAAAGAAGCCTATCATCTAGCCGATAGAATGCAAATTCAAGAAATTCAATTGGACTTTTGGCAGGGTAATGAATTGGCTGAACGTTTTTTTTCGAAAAATGGGTTCGGCTTTTTTAACTATAAGATGAAAAGACAGCTATGATGGATGCTAAATATGATAAGATTGGAACAGATTACAATTCGACTCGAAAAGCCGACCCATTTTTGACAAATAAGTTAATAGAACATTTGAGTCCCCGAAAAGGTGATGTTTATCTTGACATCGGATGTGGAACGGGTAACTACACGAATGAACTTGAAAATTATGGACTTCGACTAATTGGGATAGACCCTTCGGAGAAAATGTTAGAGAAGGCCAGACTCAAGAACAGTAATGTTGATTGGAGAATTGGTACAGTAGAAAATATTGAATTAGCAGATAACTCAGTAGATGGTGTATTTGGCTCGTTAACAATTCATCATTGGACAGATTTGCAAAAAGGATTTTCTGAACTTCATAGAATTTTAAAACCTGATGGTAGCATTGTAATCTTCACCTCGACACCAAAGCAAATGGAAGGGTATTGGTTGAATCATT
>JALEGO010000705.1 GCA_022763165.1 Flavobacteriales bacterium | reverse complement strand
TGTATTGATACTGCTAGCTTCACGATTGGAACGAATACTGGTGGTTGCAACTTGAATCTGCAAGTAAGCACAACTGATGAATCTAATGCCGGTGCCAATGATGGAACCGCAACAATTACTGTCACTGGGGGCAGCACACCATACACAATTTTGTGGAGCAATGGTGACGCAGGAAATAACGCTGATAGTCTTGGAGCAGGAAATTATTATGTCATTGTTCAGGATTCCGCAGGATGTTTGGATACAGCATTTTTCAACATAAATGTAAGTGGTAGCGGCTGTAACTTTACAGTTACTCTAAGTGCAACTGACGAATCTCTTTCAGGATTAAATGATGGTGTTGCATCAGCTTCAGCTGTTGGAGCAATAAATCCTATTTCCTACTTATGGAGCAATGGAAACACCACAGCATTAAATCAGGGATTGGCCCCTGGTTGGTACTCTGTTGATGTTTCAGATAGCACAGGTTGTACTGTCACTGATTCAGTTTTTATAGACACGGGTTATGTGTGTACATTAAGTCTTACGGCTAACGGAATCGATGAAACTGCACCAGGTGCTGGAGATGGAAGCGCCAATACAAATGTCTTAGGTGGGTTTCCTCCCTATGACTATGCGTGGAGCAATGGACAAACTACGGGAACCATTAACAACCTCAGCCCGGGTACTTATTTTATCACCGTAACTGACTCAATTGGCTGTCAGCAATTTGACGTAGTTAATATTGGTACTGCGGGTTGCAACATGACTGTCAACGTTGTTGTGAATCACGAAACTGGAGTAAATACAACTGATGGCTCTATAAACTTGTTTCCAATAAATGGAGCTAATCCATATTCCTTCAATTGGAGCAATGGTGAGACCATTCAATTTATTGACAGCTTGTCTCCTGGAGTTTACACCTATACGGTTACTGATAGTCTCGGTTGTACCTTGAGTGATTCAGTTGTGATTAATGCTGGTACTTGTGGTCTTCAATTGTCTGGTGCTGCAACTCATGAAACGACTGCAGGCGCAAATGATGGAACTGCAACAGCAATTGCGTTTAATGGTGCTCAACCATATACATACGTATGGTCTACTGGTGCGAGTTCAAATACAATCAATAATCTGAGCCCTGGAACATACTCAGTCACAGTGACAGACAACAATGGCTGTGTTCTTTCCACAGTTATAGTTGTAAATCCTTCAAATTGCAATATTAGTGCTACTGCAACAAGTACTCCTGAGTCAGGAGCTGGTAATGCAGATGGTAATTTGTCAGCCAGTGTTACAGGAGGTAGCAGTCCATTTACCTACAGCTGGAATAATGGAAGTACAACTCAAAATGTTACAGGTGTGCCTGGTGGCAATTATACTGTGATAGTGACAGATGCCAACGGTTGTATGGCTTCTGCAAGTACTACTGTTACTACGTGCAATTTACAACTTACCACATCAAGTACTGATGAGACCAGCACTGGTGCAAATGATGGGACGGCAAACGTAAATGTCACCGGGGGAACACAACCATATTCATATTTATGGATTAATGCCGGAACCACTGCTTCAATTGACAGCCTTGCTCCTGGTATATATACTATTGTAGTAACAGATGCGAATGGCTGTGTTGCAACCGATTCTGTGCAAATCAATCCGAATGCCTCAAGCATTTATGAACTTGATAATGAAACAATTGCTATATTCCCGAATCCAGCCAGTAGTATTGTAAATATTAAAAGCTCAATGAATACCTCTACAATTGAACTATTGGATATGTTAGGCAAAGTTGTGTTAGTGGAAAACAATACTCACAAATCTGATGTCATACAACTTAACATTGAAGGCCTATCAAATGGTTCTTACTTTGTCAAGGTAATTGGAGAGAAAGGAACATCATTGAAAAAGTTAATAATTCAGTAATCAAAATTTAATTGAAGCATGCATTAATTTCATGGCAAAATTGCATCTTCGCTAAAAACTGATGATTTTGACAGAAACCAATGTAAGACACAACTTCAGTGCAGGACCATGTATTTTGCCAAAGGAGGTTTTTAAAGAAGCCTCTGAGGCCGTTGTAAATTTTAATGGATCTGGGCTTAGCATATTGGAAATAAGTCATAGAAGTCCTGATTTTGTATCAGTAATGGAAGAAGCAAGAAATCTTGTCAAAGAGATCTTGAAAGTTCCAGATAACTATGAAGTCTTATTTCTTCAAGGAGGTGCTAGCCTCGGTTTTTATATAAGTGCCTTGAATTTCTTGAATAGCAAAGCGGGCTACATCAATACGGGAGCATGGTCGACTAAGGCAATTAAAGAAGCTAAATTGGTTGGAGAGATTCTTGAATTAGCAAGTTCAAAGGATAGAAATTTTTCATATATCCCAAAGTTCGATATCATCCCTGAAGGCCTTTCATATGTGCATTATACTTCGAACAACACCATACATGGAACCCAGTTTAATTCCACTCCAAAAAGCGAAAATGTCATTTGCGACATGTCTTCAGACATCTTCAGTAAAGAAATTAATGTTTCTGATTACGCTTTGATTTATGCTGGTGCTCAGAAGAACCTTGGGCCGGCTGGCACTACGCTTTATATTGTAAACAAAGACTTACTTGGAAAAACGGAAAATACGATCCCTTCGATGCTTGATCTTCAAGTTCATATTTCCAAGGACTCAATGTTCAATACACCTCCAGTATTCTCAGTATATACTTCCATGTTGACACTTAGATGGTTAAAATCACTGGGAGGCTTATCAGAAATAGAAAATATCAATAATAAAAAGGCAGAAATTCTTTATAAAGAGATTGATCGAAATCCTCTTTTCGAAGGAACGGCAGCAATTGAATCTAGATCTAAAATGAATGCGACTTTTGTCCTGACTAATGATACCTTGACCGATAAATTTGATGACATGTGGAAATCAGCTGGCATCAATGGAATCAAGGGTCACAGATCAGTTGGTGGTTACAGAGCCTCTTTGTACAATGCGCTTCCCGTTTCAAGCGTAGAGGTATTAATTTCTGTTATGCAAGAACTTGAAAAACAAGCTTAAATGAAGATTTTAGCCAATGATGGGATCTCACAATCGGGTCTCAAAAAACTGGAAGAATATGGTTACGAGGTAAGTACTACAAACGTAGCC
>JALEGO010000704.1 GCA_022763165.1 Flavobacteriales bacterium | reverse complement strand
ATCTATCTGTATATTTTAGTGACACCTCTACAGTGGGCGCTACTTCATGGCTTTGGGATTTTGGTGATGGAAATACTTCTACCCAACAGAATCCTACTCATAATTATGCTGTGGGAGGAACTTATACAGTCTGTCTTACTGCAACAAATTCTTGCGGAACTGATTCAACTTGTCAAAGTGTTTCAGTAGTATGTGGAACCCCAACCGCTATGTTTAGTTCGGTTGACACTGGACTTACCTTCTACTTTACTGATTTATCATCTTCACAAATTGCTTCTTGGCAATGGGATTTTGGAGATGGGAATACCTCCACACTTCAGAATCCAGTGCATAGTTACCCACAACCAGGTTCTTATGTAGTTTGTCTAATTGTCAGTAATTTCTGCGGAAATGCTGATACAATATGTGATACTGCAGTCGTGAATTTTCCAGTATCGATTGATGCTTTGATCAAAGAAAACTTAAGTATATATCCAAACCCTAGTGATAATGAAATCAATATTCAAGGCTTAGATATTTTATCTCAGTATAGCATTTCCATTCTTGATTTAAAAGGCACTTTGGTTTCTAGTGCAAGCATTACAACATCTGATTTGTTCAGTATTAATATAGAAAACCTTAGTCAAGGCTCATATATTTTGAATGTTGAAAATGAGAACCTTAACACAAGTAAGAGGTTTTTATTCCATAAAAAATAGAAAAAAATGAAACCTTTTTAATGTTTTCGCGTAAAGGAAGGCAGACATAGTAAGGTTTTTGAGGTTTATAAGTGAAGGAGTCCGATAGTATCGGACTTTTTTCTTTTGTACTTTTACCAAGTGAATGAATACAGTCGTAAAGAGGAACGCTTAAATGTCCTTACACATCTATTTGGAGTTTTCGCAAGTTTTGTGGCTTTGGCTTTATCCATGATAAGAGCCGTTAGATATCAAGATACTACTTACACTATTTCAGTTTTAGTTTTTGTTTTGACAATGATGCTATTATACATAGCTTCCACAACTTATCATAATGCTAAGGATCCAAGAATTAGGCACAAACTTAAAATTTTCGACCATTGTGCTATTTACGTGCTAATAGCAGGTACATATACTCCATTTTCTCTGGTAACCTTAAAAGACACTTCTGGAATGACCATTTTTTATACCATTTGGTCACTCGCTATATTTGGGGTATTGTTCAAGATTTTCTTCACAGGAAGATTTAAGTTACTGTCTACGATCATTTATGTATTAATGGGCTGGCTGATTATTTTTTATATTGATGATCTCATCAATTCATTTTCAGTAGAAGGTTTGACGTGGATGATGATTGGGGGTGCAGCTTACTCGATAGGGGCTATTCTATATATGATCAAAAAGATTCCATATAATCACGCAATATTCCATGTATTCGTGTTGCTTGGAACCTTCAGTCATTTCATCTCAGTCTATCAATATGTTTTGCCGAGATAATGCATAACCGGTTTAATTTTGTTTTGGATAATACTTTAGTCCAGAAAAAAAAATAGAAAAATGAAACCTTTTTGGTTTTTTCCCGTATAGGGAATCAGACATAGTAAGGTTTTTGAGGTTTATAAGTGAAGGAGTCCGATATTATCGGACTTTTTTCTTTTTTGCCTCGTTCATTTCTTCTTGTGTCACGAAAGTCAGAGCCATTCCCAGTTTTCCAGATCTTCCAGTTCGACCTATTCTGTGAATGTAACTATCATAGGTCCTTGGTAATTGAAAGTTGATGACGTGTGTTACATTAGAAACATCTATTCCTCGAGCGGCCACATCTGTTGCAACCAAGACCTGTATTTTGTCTTCTTTAAATGAATTCAGGGCTTTCTGTCTGGCATTTTGGCTTTTATCTCCGTGAATTTGATCGGCTTTGAAACCACTTTTGTTTAGTTTATCACAGAGCCTTCTTACTTTGTATTTGCTCTCTTCAAATAATATGACTTTTGCAAAATCTTTATCAGAAAGCATCTCTTTTAATATGCCGAATTTTTCTCCAGGATCTGATACAACAATCACATCTTGTTCAATTTGATCTCCAGTGCTTTTCCCATCGCTTACTTTAACTGTGACAGGATCCAATAGAATTTCGTCAATGTGTTTTTGTTGTTTCGTGTCAAGAGTTGCTGAAAACAACATTGTTTGAGATCGCTGTTTCATAAAGTTTACGATTCTCGTGACATCTGGCAAAAAACCCATGTCTAACATCCGATCAAACTCATCTAATACCAAGACTTTGAATCTACGCAGGTCTAATGACTTTCTTTTAACTAAATCCAATATTCTGCCCGGAGTTCCAATGACAACATGTGGTACTCTCCTTAATATGTTTAAGTCCTTGTTGATATTGGTGCCACCTATGAAGCAAGCAGAATATAGTTTTAAACCTTTGGTCATGCTTTTGAACTCATCGTGAATCTGAGTAGCCAGTTCTCGAGTTGGTGCAGTTATTAAAGCATGTGGTGTCTGCTTATAATTCAATAAATCCTCAATAATAGGAATAAGAAAAGCTCCAGTTTTGCCAGTGCCAGTTTTAGCAATGCCTAACATGTTTTTTCCATCCATGAGATCTAAAATTGCTTTGTCCTGAATTTCAGTAGGTCTAACAAAGCCTTTCTTTTCAAGGCGTTCCTTTAAAGCCGAGCTGAGAGGCATTTCGTTGAAGTTTCTCTTAGCCTCGTATGGCTTTTCTTCAACCTTAACAGCCTTTTTAATTAAATCTAAAGGGTTAACATTTGAACTGTTTTTGCTCGATTTCCGATAGTCCTTTTTTACAGGTTTTGTCTGTTGATTGGTTCTCTTGAACGATTTATGAAATTTCCCTTTTGGTCGCCTCTTACTTCTTTCACCCATAAATCAAATTACCTTGTTTGAGGTGCGCGAATATAGTTGAAAAAGTCAAGTAACAAGAATAAACTTGAGTTCTAATTCACATTAATAAAATAAAAATGAAACCTTTTTTGGTTTTTCCCGTATAGGGAATCAGACATAGTAAGGTTTTTGAGGTTTATAAGTGAAGGAGTCCGATATTATCGGACTTTTTTCTTTTGTACAAAAAGAGAAGGTCTTAGCGAATTGATAGCAAAGACTTTTAAAAACATACCTTAGATCAATTCAATGCCGTCATCTTTAATCTTTATGATTCCTTCTTTGTAGAGCGCACCAATAGCCTTTTTAAAAACCTTCTTGCTCATACCCAGTCTTTGAGAGATTTCCACTGGATCGCTTTTATCATGTAGATTTAAAGTTCCATTGTTTGATTCCAGCGCGTCTATGACCTTCTTTACATTAGCATCAACGGATCTGTAACCAAACTTATTTAAGTGTAGATCTATTTTACCATCTTCACGGATCTTTTTCACATAACCAGTAAGAGGTTTTCCCATTTCGATTTCTTGAAAAACCTCATTTTGAAAAAGCAAACCCTGATATCGGTTCCATACCACACAGCTGTATCCCATTTCAGATGCTCTGTAGGGCAATAGTTCTACTTCTTGACCTATCGTAAGCATCACATCTTCTGCGTGATAATTAAAAGTCTTATTAATCTTCGTTGTACCAACGAGTCTATTCGATTTCTCATCTAAATACATGTAGACAACATAAAAATTGCCCTGTCTGAGAGGAACGACTTCTTCAACTTTAGGTATGAATAGATTCTTTTCAAGACCCCAATCCACGAATACGCCAAAACTGGTCTCTTCTACCACTTCTAATCCAGCATAACCGTTGAGCATAATGAGCGGTTTTCTCGTAGTGGCTGTCAGGCGTTCTTCAGAATCATGATAGATGAATACTCTAATATCATCTCCTATTTCGTAGTCTGCAGTATACTTGTTTGGCAGCAATACCTCGTTTTCATCTGGATCTTCTAAATAAAGCCCATTATCTGTTCTTCTTTTGACAACTAGGTCATTCCACAATCCAATTCTCACGTCTTAATAGATAATATTATTTCATGCACCAAAGTCTTAGTAATTTCTCTGTCTTTCGCTTTGGCTTTAATTTCTTCGAAAGAAACTACAAAGTTGCAACCATTTTTGAAATTATCACATCCAAAAGCAGTTTTTCCCTTTTGAATAAAACCCTTATTACATTTAGGACATTGCAGAGATTCCTTAGCTGTCTTTTTAGTTTCTTTTTGATTTTTTGGGGTTTCTGAAAGAATAAGCTGTTGGTCTTCATCAAAACTCAAATAACCGTCAGCTTTATTCCCGTCTTTTTTGAAGCCTTTAAGCTTTGTGGAGGTACCTTTAGTTAGGAGTCTTTCAATCTGTTTTTCGGGTATTTTCTTATCCAGAAATTTAAAAGGTATTCTGAAATCACATCCTTCTTTGAAGGCAGAACAACCAAATGCGGAAGAACCCTTGAGAACAGCTCCTTTCCCGCATTTAGGGCATTTATGACTGGCTGGATTAGGTGTCTTTTTAGGAGTAGTTTTGTTATTGTTCAGATGGGTTATTCGTGCACTTTTCTTTTCTATTCGAACTTCATAGACAAGTTGATCTACCATCTTCTTCATATTGTTAATGAAGGCTCCGGCATTGAAAGAACCTTTCTCTATATCGCGAAGTTGCTTTTCCCAACGTCCAGTGAGTTCTGCGGACTTTAGGAGATCATTTTTAATAGTTTTGATAAGTTGAATGCCTGTTTCCGTTGGGATTATTTGTTTTTTGTTGCGTTTAATGTATTTCCGTCTAAAAAGTGTTTCTATAATATTAGCTCTGGTGGAGGGTCTACCAATGCCATTTTCTTTCATCAAATCACGCATTTCCTCATCATCAACCTGTTTTCCTGCTGTTTCCATTGCTCTCAACAAAGATGCCTCAGTAAACATTTTAGGAGGTTTGGTTTCTTTTTTCAAAAATGATGGCTCATGTGGTCCTTTTTCTCCTTTCACAAAACTGGGTAAGATATTGTCTTCTTTATCCTTCTTTTTTGTGTCATTCTCAAAGACGACTCTCCAGCCTTTTTTAGTAATTTCTTTTCCGGAAGTTTTAAATGATACGTCTGCGGCTTTTCCAATCACAGATGTATTGTCCACTTCACAATCTTCATAGAAGACAGCAATAAATCTCCTAGTGATGATATCATAAACAGCTTGAAACCGGGCTTCTAACTTAGATTCAACACCAGTAGGGATTATGGCATGATGATCTGTCACTTTTTTATCGTTGAAAACACGTT
>JALEGO010000703.1 GCA_022763165.1 Flavobacteriales bacterium | reverse complement strand
TGATATTACCTCTATTGTTAATGGCGTTGGGAAAATATGATTCTTTTTCAATAGCTAAATCTAAAAGACTTAAAGATTCCTTGAATAAAGATTGCTGTTGTTTGGCCAATGCCAAGCCATAATATCCATAACCATAATCAGGATAAACACTAATTACATTTGAATAAAGCGATTCACTATTCTTCCAAACATCCATTCTATTGAAGCTTAGAATTCCTAAAATCGCAACAATCATTATCAAAACTGAGGTACGCAATATTTGGCTCTTGACAAACCTCAATATGATCGTAAATAGAACAAGAGAGATTCCAATGTGAGAGAGGTAAGCATATCTTTCGGCCGTAATTGTATTGCCTATTCCAATGAATTGAGAGACTAAGATCATTTGAATTAGAAAAAAGATTAACCCAAAGATCACTGTTTTATTGCGCTTTAAAAAAGCTATTGAAGCGATCCCCAAGAAAATTACTGGACTCAGGTAAACTATGGTTGGTATACTCTCAGATCGAGGGTTAAAATGTATAGCGGACTGATTTATGGGTAGAACAAACTTCTCTATTTGCATAATAAGAGCCCTAAAGCCAATACAAAATCGCTCTACCGAGCTGAAATTTTCTGGATTATTGAGTGTCCCAAATTTTCCAGCGAAGTGAATGGCCAAAATACCAAACACAAACGAAGCAATACAAAGTGGTATTTTGCCTATGATTTGTTTGCGTGTAATCTTTCCTTCCTGATACCAGTCAATTAGAAGCAATGTTAAAGGTAGTGTTAGCATTGCTGACTTACATAGTAGTCCTAGCCCGAAAAAAAGGTAAACACTTAAGATTTTGTTAAGATCACTGGACTGATTATACCGCAAGTATTGAATCATGGAAGCTAGATAAAAGAGGCTAAACATAAGATTGCTTCTGGATGAAATCCAAGCAACGGATTCTGTGTTCATGGGATGCAAAGCAAAAACGACCGATACACCAAGGGCTATGTATTGCGATTTTGTAAGTAATTTGATAAATAGAAATACAAGCCAAGAACAAATCAAATGCAAAAGGATACTGAATATGTGGAATGGCGTAGGTGCCTCTCCGAAAAATTTGTAAGTAAGTGCATATGTCAAAGTGGTTAATGGAAGATAATGTCCCATTTGATGTTCACTAAAGATGACTTTTAGATGTTCGGGACTGAGATCCTTAATCAATGCGTTTTCAGTAATTAACTCATCATCATCAAAGGATACAAAATCAAATTGGGCGGCTTTCATGTAAATAAAAGCCGTTAGAATCAACGTAAAAAGAAAAAAGTATGTGATCCTTGTCTTCAGAACATTATTTGAGACTCAAATATAAGGATCCAAACTGTTTTATGTCTTGAAGGGGGAAATTATTGAACCTGACAACCGCAGATATCTGTTGTGCCTTCTCCTGTAGCAAGGTTCAACCTGGAACAAGTGCAATCATTTTCACTAGCACCTGGCGTTACACCAAACATGTATGGAAAACCATCTGAAAGGGCTCCAGAAACATTTTCGAAATAAGAGATTCGTTGTATTTCAACATCCTTTCCACCAAGATCTTTCATTTCCTTTTTGGCCTTGCTATTGCTTTTGACCGATAAGCTTGTAACGGGACCAACTGTTGTAATGTTAGATTGAAAAGCGGCTATTGATAAAACTTCCCTGATCTCATCTTCGTTCAATAACTCACCTCTGGGAACTGTCAATTGATCATATTTTATGGAATTCTCATTGATTCTAAAGATAAATTGATCTCTAACCTCAATTTCAGCCCAATCAATTTCCACTCTGTATCTAATGTCAAAGTATTCACCATCTTCATCTGTAGTGATTAAGGACTCCAAGGGTTTCACGTGGTCATCAAAATAACCTTGATCAATTCCGCCTTGTTCTAAAAGAATATTTTTCCAAATAGTTTCGTATTGAACACATCTATCAGTTGTGCACAAAAAAGCATCTTCTTGTTTCTTGCAATTTCCAAGAAAAAGAATTCCTAGAATCAAGATAAAATAAAGACTTTTTGATTTCATCGTTTGCATTTTACAAAATTCTTGAATAATCTAAACAAATCAAAATTTATTTAGCCGGCTTCTTTCCTTAATCGCGATACTCCACAATGCCAGTGTAGTCTTTCTCGTCAATGGTCACGACATAGAAGTATGTTCCAAGTGGAGCTCGATTATTCTTTTTTTGATTTGAGATCGTACCATCCCATGATTCTTTTTTGTCAGTGGTTTCAAATATCTTATTCCCCCATCGATTGTAGATTGAAAGCTTGTAATTTTCATTTCCTGTATACCCTGGATTAAAATCCGTAACACCACATGAAGAACTGAATCCAAAATTCCCAAAAGTTCTTGTAGAGTCAAGAGTTTCAGTATCCTGTCCAAATAATAGAAAAGAATTTATTATCAGAAATATCAATATTGAAATCCTGGTAATCACTAAACTTTCTTTGCCTTAATTGCCATATTAATCATTAGAGGCCCCAATGCCTTATTGAATTTATGGAAAAAGTTCAAAACTGGGTAAATTATGGGGTGCACAAAGGGTAAAATATGAATTCCAACCATTTGATCAATTTCAAAACCTGTTTCTCTAGTTTTGCGTTTAAGCTGATTCCACGATATCCAATTTTCAAGTCCTTGATATGGTCTAAGCTTAAGCTTGTTGGCCAACCAGACTGTAAAAAACCATAATCTGTTTGGTGTACTTAGTATCACAATTCCTCCGGGTTTCAATACTCTGTATATTTCATCAATCGCTTTAAGTGGTTCAGGAATATGTTCAATGACCTCACTACTAACAACTACATCGAAACTATTATCTTCAAAAGGCATTTCTAAAATACTTCCAACTACGCGCGTGGATTTGCACTTCTTTTCAACTTGCTTTAACAGACCTTCGCCCAAGTCCATTGATGTTACATCCGCCCCTCGATCACTAGCTCCCTTACTGAACCATCCTGTTCCACATCCAGCATCTAGAATTTTTTTACCTTTTAAATCTTCGGTTAAAAGTTCATCGTAAAATACAGATAATCTCTTGTTCGTATCGTACATATTCATTTTAGAGTCAAACTCTTCTGAGAAAGACTCATAGAAGTACATTTTATTTTTCTCTTCTTGATTCAAAGGTCAGGACTTTTGTCTTTGATTAAATAATGGGGTCTTTGTTTGGATTGG
>JALEGO010000702.1 GCA_022763165.1 Flavobacteriales bacterium | reverse complement strand
TGGATAATACCGGTACCGGAAACGCAATGGCCTATCTCGCGAATGCCACAAGCACAGGTAATGCCAATTACGGATTTGCCGAATCCGGCACAAATACTGGTTCAATAGGTTGGGATGTATCAGGAAATTACATTGGTATAGCCAACCTTAATTATAGTACCTCCCAATTTGCAATGAGACTAAACGCGGATGGAAGTTTTACTTTTCATGACGGAGCAACTGGCACACAAATGTTTGAAATTGAAGCCGATGGAGATGTTGGTATCGGAACCACAGCACCAGCCTTACTCAGTGGATCAACTGATAGAATTGTTGAAATAGAAAGCTCCAACAATCCTGGTCTAGCATTACACAATTCTAGCGCTGGTGGACGGCAGTATTTCCTATATTCCCATGTCACTGGGGGAGTTGGAAGTTTGCGAATTTACGATGCAACTTCTGGAGCCGATAGATGGACGTTAAACAATAACGGAAATGTGGGCCTTGGAACCACAACTCCCGCAGAGCACATGCATCTCGCATCTTCAGCAAATAGCACTGATCTCAAAATTCAATTTACTTCTCCCAATGCGGCAAGTGCTACTAGACATGGATGGTTATACTTTGATCCTGATGATAATATTGTTGGTTTTGAAAATGGCGCTTCTCCTTTCCGAGTTGGATTGAACAGTTCTGGAGCATTAAACTTAACTGAAATGAGCAGTACAACAGCCAAATCCGGTTATGGTCAGATTTATGTAAAAACAGATAACGAATTGTATTTCATGGATGAAAGCGGTAATGAAACACAACTCACTTCCAGTGGAGCCTCTGGAAGTGGCTGGACAGATGCTGGCTCAGAAGTTTATACTACAACTTCGACTGATAAGGTAGGAATTGGCTTAACGAATCCAAGTGTTATGCTTCATATAGATGGTGGCACAGGCTTGTCTGACTTAGCCAATGACAAAGGGGATTTAGTTATTGGTGACGTTTCTTCTACCAATCTCGTGTTTGATGCAAATGAAATACAAGGGAGAAGTAATGGTTCTGCTGCAGATATTTTCCTACAAAAAAATGGGGGCAATATCGGTGTAGGCACAAATGGGCCTGAAACAAATTTCCATGTTCTAGCATCTGGAACGGCAGGCACACCTTCCATTACGAGCACTTCCGTAGCCGTTTTTCAAAACAGTAGCGCAACCACAACGCAATCCTATGTTGGAATTGTTGCCGGAAACGCCTCAACCAACTCTGGTATTCGTTTTGGCGACACTGACGATCATGACATTGGTGGTGTTTTCTATAGCCATGATGACAATCACCTCAGTTTTAGAACCAACAATTCAAATGATCAAGTCACCATCAATTCATCAGGAGACATGGGTATTGGCACAGACAATCCTCAAACTGATTTTCATGTTTTGGCCGGTGGTACTGCTGGAACACCTGCGGTTACAGGCACCTCTGTTGGTGTCTTCCAAAGCACTGGAGGAACTACATCTCAGGCATATGTTGGAGTAATTGCAGGAAATAATTCAGCCAATTCCGGTATAAGATTTGGAGATACCGATGATCATGATATCGGAGGAGTCTTCTACAGTCACGATGATGATCATTTGAGTTTTAGGACAAACAATACGAACAATAGACTTGTTTTGATGAGTGATGGTAATGTAGGTATTGGAACGGATGCTCCAGAACACGATTTACATCTTGCAGATAACTCAGACAATACTGTTATAAGAGTAATGGCGCATTCTAATACAGCCAATCACAGAGGCGTTCTGCAACTAGGTCACACTCGTGGAACCGCAGCCTCTCAAACTGTTGTTCAAAATGGAGATCTACTAGGTAATGTTAGCTTTGTTGGCCACACCGGAAGTGGCTTGGCTACTAGTGCCAATATTACTGTAGAAGCAAGTGGTGATTGGGGCGTAAATGATGAACCAGGTGATATGACATTTACCACCACTCCTGATGGAAGTGGCACAGGAGCTGAAAGAATGAGAATTACCCATGATGGTAATGTAGGTGTTGGAACTACTTCTCCTTCTTCAATTCTCGAAGTACATGGAACCCAAACGTTTTCACATTCAACTCATAGCGGTTCATTTACAGCTGGAATGGTCTCAAATAATACTTGGAGGCTAACGAGCAGCTTAAGTGGAGCGATGATGACTTGCGGACCAGGTAATACAATTAATTTTGGATCGCAACAACTTCAGGCTAATGTTCGAGGTATTGTGCTTTCTAATACAACAGGGGGATATGCCTTAACAACTAATGTTGGCAACGTGGGCATTGCCACCGCAACCCCTGCCGAACAATTACATGTTGAAGGCTCGATTAGAATGGTAGATGGCAATCAAACAGATGGAGACGTTATGGTTTCTGATGCAAATGGAACCGCCTCTTGGCAACCAGTAGGTGTGCCTACAGGAGCTGTTATGCCTTATGCTGCTGCAGCAGCACCAACTGGTTGGCTTTTATGTGATGGCTCAGCAGTGAGTCGCACAACCTATGCTAATCTTTTTGCATTAATTGGCACAACTTATGGTGCTGGAGACGGGTCAACAACTTTCAATGTTCCTGACATGCAAGGAAGAGTACCAGTAGGTTCTGGAAATGGAGTATATAAAAATGGAGGAATTGCACATTCAACTTCAGATCCTCTTACTTCAAGAACCTTAGGTACATATGATGGCGCTGAATACCCATCCGGTCAACCGCTTGGAGGATCTGCAAGCTCGCCTGCAGGAGCTGGAAATTATATCGGGGCAATAACAGGAGCAGATATAATATTTCATGGAACTTCCTCTGGTGCAAACATGGCAGGAAATACTGAAGGAGGAAATATGCAACCATTCTTAGTGCTCAATTACATCATAAAACATTAATACATAACCAAAATCTATTTAATTTGTTATTGGTAGTGCTGAATTTATTTTGCGATGTGCCTCCTGAATAATTTCATCAACTGCCTGCCTTTTAATAGGCTCCAAAACTTCTATAGATAAATTCAAAAAGAAAGGTACCGGCTTGAGCCCATATCGTTCAATCTTCCAAAAATTTTTCAGTACAACCGGAACAATAATTGCATTTGGTATTGAGTCTAACAAACTTTGAATCCCCTTTGATTTGAAATCTTTCATAGAACCATCTTTAGATCTTGTGCCTTCAGGAAAAATACTCACCGCATAATTTTTAGAACTAATATATTCTCCAAGCTCTGATATCAACCCTTGAGCCTCCTCAGGTTTTTTCCTATCAATTGCAATAGAGCCTCCATGCCTTATATTGTAAGAAACACTTGGAATTCCTTTAGCCAACTTTTTCTTTGAAATAAATTTGATATGAAACCTTCTGAAAATCCAACCTAAAGCAGGAATATCAAACATGCCTTGATGATTGCTGATCACGATCAGAGGTTGACTCCTGTCTTTGGGAATCCATTTCTTGCCCTTAAATTTCACAGGACTGGCGATCAAAAACAAAGCACCTAATAAAAAGAAAATCATCGCATCAACAGATGTTTTATGTGCCTGGTAACCAAAAAATCGCGCAATCACTTGTATTGGATGAAAAACAACAAGAATCAATGGAAAAATGATCGCGAAAGGAATCATCAAAATAAAGTAAAGCATTTTCATGATTGAAAATTAGATATTATATGCTCACAAACAAGTCAAGCTTACCTGAAGTTTAAAAAGCAACCGCCTTAATCAAATTTTAATAAAATCCTAACCCATTTTCATTTTATGATTTGACAATGTTATTGTAACTTAGTATCCCGTAACATGGCAGATAATAGCAAGTATATCTTCGTTACGGGAGGCGTAACATCATCACTGGGAAAGGGAATCATTGCCGCATCAATTGCCAAATTGATTCAAGCGCGAGGTTTCAAAGTAACCATCCAAAAACTAGACCCCTATATTAATATTGATCCAGGCACACTAAATCCATATGAACATGGAGAGTGTTATGTCACCGATGATGGTGCCGAAACTGATTTGGATCTAGGACATTATGAAAGGTTTTTAAATGTCCCTACAAGTCAAGCAAATAATGTGACTACAGGACGGATCTATCAAAACGTTATCGAAAAAGAAAGAAGAGGTGATTTCCTTGGTAAAACTGTGCAAATCATTCCCCATATTACTGACGAAATCAAAGAACGCGTTAAAATTTTAGGTAATACAGGCGATTATGATTTTGTAGTTACCGAAATTGGAGGAACTGTAGGTGATATTGAATCTTTACCCTACATAGAAGCCGTGAGGCAAATGAAGTGGGAACTTGGCAGCAACTGTATTGTAGTGCATCTAACGCTTATTCCTTACTTAGCAGCGTCTGGAGAACTCAAAACCAAACCTACTCAGCACTCAGTAAAAAAACTTCTAGAAGATGGAGTTCAACCAGATATTCTGGTTTGTCGCACAGAACATGACTTATCAGAAGAACAAAAAAATAAAATTGCACAATTCTGCAATGTGGACAGGGCATCTGTAATCGAAGCAAAAGATGCTGCCTCAATCTATGAGGTGCCGTTGTTGATGGAAGAAGAAAAACTAGATGAAGTCGTACTCAAAAAATTGGGTATTGATACTTTTCCAAAGTCTCGTATGGAAACTTGGAAAAACTTTCTCAGAAAACTTTATAATCCAAAAGAAAAAGTTCGGATTGCGCTAGTCGGAAAATATGTAGAACTTAAAGATGCCTACTTATCCATAGCTGAGTCGTTTATCCATGCTGGAGTACATAACAATTGCGAAGTAGACGTTTCATGGATTCACTCCGAAAGCATTTCTAAAGACAATGCCAGCAAAATTTTAAAGGATTATGATGGTGTATTGGTTGCACCGGGTTTTGGTGAAAGAGGAGTTGAAGGTAAAATTTCTACGATAAAGTTCGTTCGAGAAAATGACATCCCCTTTCTAGGCATTTGTTTAGGAATGCAATGCGCAGTAATTGAGTTTTCAAGAAACGTATTGAACCTCAAAAATGCCAATACCACTGAAATTGATCCTAATTCAGAAAATCCTGTTATCTCTATCATGGAAGATCAAAAGGATATTGAAGAAATGGGAGGCACCATGCGCTTGGGCAAATACAATTGCGCATTGTCCAAAGGATCTAAAATCAGCGAGATTTATGGTTCAGATTTGATCGCAGAGCGACATCGACATCGGTACGAATTCAACAATATATATCTTCAAGACTTTGAAAATGCTGGAATGCAAGCTACTGGCATCAATCCAGAAAACGATTTAGTAGAGATCATTGAATTGAAAGATCATCCTTGGTTTGTAGGCGTTCAATTTCACCCTGAATACAGCAGTACTGTAGAGAAGCCTCATCCCTTATTTGTTTCCTTCATTAATGCCGCTGTGAAACAAAAGAAAGGCAAAAAGGAACTGGCCGCTTCTAATTCTTAAATCATTAATTACTTTGAAAAAGTTGAGTTCTGTGATTAGCCATTATTCTAGTGTGGTTATCTAGCTGAATACCAACCTACATATTAGATAATATGGTCACTTAACTATCTGCTATGTGCCTATCAAACTAACTTAAGAATCAAAGTTCAATAATTTCTGTCAACTGACCGTTCCAGCTTACACTTAGTACAGTATAGTAATTTAATCTAGACAATCCCATGAGATGTTAATATCAAGTTGGATTAAAGCTATCTATATAAATTGAACCCGACTGGTTATCAACTACCTGAATGAAAACCAAAATGTTCACCAATTTCCATCAGCAGGTCGAAGGTCCGAGATTTGAATTAGACAATTTAATGAGTTGTTCAATATCACCTTCGATTAAAGCCAGTTTTTTAGACCGAGACCAACCTTTGATTTGTCGTTCTCTTTTAAAAGCTTGATCAATTGTCAAATGAGTTTCGAAAAAAACCAATTTTACAGGCCTATACTTTCTCGTATGTACAGAAGCAATACCCGCAAGATGTTGCTTCACCCTTAAATCCAAATTAACTGTACTTCCTACATAAAAACTTCCATTTGAGCATAGTAAAATGTAAACCACTGCCATTTTTTCAAAAGTATGTTCACACGAATATTCCATGTTTAAAGCAAACCGGAAAGATATTAACGACTTTCGATTACATGATCGATTTGAGTTCTTGTATTATTTGCTTGTCTGGTAATATGGTTGAATAGTGAACCCGACCCTTCGACAAGCTCAGGGACCTACATTGTTCGATAATTTAAACACTTGATTATCGCGTATTGAACAATCAAAATCAACTTGAAACTTAAAACTAAATATTCACCAGTTTCTGTCAATAATTCCTTGTCAAAGGCGGTTTTCGGAATAAACAGTTGGTAAAAAATGTTGATACCTGAAGCTGACAATCACCCCAAAGTTCTACAAATTCAATAAGTAGGTCCCTGAGCTTGTCGAAGGGTCGGGATTTGATCTTGAGACCAATTGTTTAACTTATTGTTTTAAAGCTTTTTCCTGTGTTCCGCTATAGTTCCAGTTCAGAATGAGTCTTCTGAACTAGAAGCTGTCACTTCACCCAGGGCTATGGTATCAAACCCAAAGGATCAAATATTAATTATACCAAATTCATCATTTTAAATTTTGCATTCTTAATTCTTCTTTCTCCCCGTAAACATTACCTTTGCAAACTCATTCTTTACTATGGATAAAAATCAGGTTATTGGTTTCCTTCTTATTGGAGCACTTTTAATAGG
>JALEGO010000701.1 GCA_022763165.1 Flavobacteriales bacterium | reverse complement strand
GTAACTTTGGATGCGGATCAGCATCAAGATCTCCGGTTTATTTGGTAGTAAATGCACTTCCACAAGCTCCAAGTGGCATGGGAGACACAGTATGTTCAGGAGACACAGCAAACTTATTTGCTACAGCTCCTACAGGAGTAACCTTTGATTGGTATGATAATACAAGTGGAGGGGTTTTAGTCAATAGTGGAACACAATATCAAATTACACCAGCATTAAGTACAGATACTTTTTATCTAGAATCAGTAAGCAACCAAAACTGTAAGAGTGCTGTTAGAATTCCAGTGTATTTAGTGGTGAATCCACTTCCTGCTCAGCCAACTGCCCTGGGTGATACTGTTTGTGTAGGTGATACAGCCACATTATTGGCGACATCTCCTTCAGGGGTTACATTTGTTTGGTATGCATCTTCAACAGGAGGAATTGCTTTGGATAGTGGCTTTCAATTTGGCATTGATTCCGCATTGATTAACACAACTTATTGGGTTGAAGCGATCAACACAACAAATTGCAAAAACACAAACAGAACTCCAGTAGACTTGGTTGTTCAGCCAGCACCAACAAACCCGCAGGCCAATGGAGATTTGGTATGCTTTGGTGATGTTGGAACACTGACGGCCACAGCACCTAACAATGTGGTTTTTAATTGGTATGCTGATGCTTCAGGAAACAATTACCTAAATTCTGGTATAAACTATGATGTCATCCCAGCAGTGGTTACAGACACCTTCTATTTGGAAGCGGTTAGCAGCATCGGTTGTGGAAGTACAGCTTTGATTCCTGTTATCATTCAAGTATCCCAACTGCCTTCATTGACAGTTATAAACACCAACGATCTTTCTTGTAATGGTAGTGCAGATGGAGTAGCTGAAGTTTTAGCTACTGGTGGAGCTCCCAATTATGTTTATCAGTGGGGTCCAACCTCAAACCTCCAGTCTGGAGCAACAGCAACGGCATTAAACGCAGGAATTCATACAGTGATTGTTACCGACTCATTGGGATGTAAGGATACTTTGGATGTTTCTTTAAATGAGCCTCAAGCAATTCAAGCAAACATCTCCCCAGAAAATGCTCATTGCAACGAAGGAGGTTCTGCTACTGTAACTGTTAGCGCAGGAGGAACAGCCCCATTCAACTATTTGTGGAGTGATCCTTTGAGTCAAACAGCTAGTACAGCAACGGGTTTGACTGCCAGTTCTTTTTCAGTTACAATTACTGACTTCAATGGTTGTCAAACGATGCAATCGGTTGTCATTGATGATACAAGTGCTGTTTTTGCCGAAATTGATGCAGACCCTCTGCAAGGGTTTAATCCGATAACCGTTGATTTTACAAGTTTGAGTACGGGGGCAATTACGGATTATTTATGGGAATTTGCTGATGGTAATTCAAGCGTGGAAATGGATCCCTCTCATACCTATGATGCCTATGGTGATTTTATGGTGCACTTAACAGTTAGCAACGGGTATTGCAAAGATGTAGACTCAATTCTTATTAAAGTCAATGCATCCTCGCAAATCTTCATTCCAAATGTCTTTTCGCCAAATGGAGATGGTATGAATGATAAGTTCATGCCAGAATTCATAGGCATTGAAGAGGTCAATGTTCGTGTGTTCAACAGATGGGGTCACCTGATGACTGAATGGAACAACCTAGAAAAGGGTAGTTGGGATGGTCGAATGTCTTCTGGAAACTGGGCATCAGAAGGCACATATTACTACTTTATTAAAGCCAGGGGTTTTGATGGTGAAATCTTTGAAGAAACAGGTTCCTTGAACCTCGTTAAATAAGCCCCTAGTTCCATAAATTCCTAAAAGCGTCACTGATTTTTGATTAAAGTAGCCTCTAAGGTTCTATTCTTGCTGCATTTCTTGTAATAATTCACCGCCTGTTGATAAACTTGACCCACCAAGTAATCAGAAAAGCATACCAATTACGCAATTATACGTGACTGGTATGGAATCTAGCCCTAATTTTGCACCACCTCTCTTAAAAAACCAAACCATGCGTAAGCAAAAAATGCAACATATTAAAGGGATAATCATGATTATCATGTTGATTATTTCCATTTTGACGGGAATGCAAGTATGATAATCTCAAGATTAGGAAGAAAATTTTATTTTATAAATCAAAATAAAGCTAGTATTTTTACATAAAGGGCTTTTGTAGAATTAAATTTTCGAATTCTTTGAATGTGCTTGAATATAATTTTGGAATGAAAGCAATCAGTCATATCATACTTATCGCATCAACCTTCTTCATTTCATTTATTGGTTATGCCCAAAGTGGTGTAGTCCTATCTCATCAAAAAATTAGTCCTACCCAAGGGAATTTCAATGAGCCACTAAATCATTTAGATGTATTTGGTTCGGGAATCACAAATATTGGGGACTTGGACAATGATGGAATAAATGATTTAGCCATTGGTGTTACGGGTGATGACGATGGTTCAAGCAATGCGGGGGCAGTATGGATTCTATTCTTAAATTCCAATGGCAGTGTTAAGTCAAAGCAAAAAATCTCTTCAACACAAGGAAACTTCACGGGAACAATATCTGGTGATGATCGATTTGGGTCTGGAATAGCTGCTCTTGGCGATCTTGACAATGATGGTGTTGAGGATATCGCTGTAGGTGCAAGATTGGATGATGATGGCGGAAGTGATAGAGGAGCCGTTTGGATTTTGTTTTTAAATTCTAATGGAACGGTTAAATCGCATTCAAAAATCAGCAATAATTCTATCAATCTTAGTGGTCTTTTAACTGATAATAATGAATTTGGACACGATGTTGCTAATATTGGAGATATAGACAACGATGGTGTTACGGATATTGTTGTGTCCAATGTGAAAGATGATGATGGAGGGTTCAATACTGGAGCTGTTTGGACTTTGTTATTAAATTCAAATGGAACAGTCAAAGCTGCTCAAAAAATCTCAAATACATCTGGGGGAATGAGTGGTCAGCTCAATGCAATGGATTTCTTCGGAGATGCTGTTGCTCCAATTGGTGACCTCAATAATGATGGCGTTGAAGATATTGCTGTGGGAGCAGGCGCAGACGATGACGGAGGATCTTCACATGGAGCTGTTTGGATTTTGTTTTTGAATAGTAATGGAACGGTTTCTTCGAGTCAAAAGATTTCATCTACTCAAGGAAATTTCAGCGGGTTTCTAAGTCAAAATGATTGGTTTGGATCAAGCATAGATGAAGTTGGAGATGTAGATGGTGATGGCGTTAATGATCTTGCTGTTGGTGCTGTTTTTGATGACGAAGGAGGCACTGACAACGGAGCTATCTATCTTCTTTTCATGAACACAAATGGTACTGTAAAGGCTCATCAAAAAATTGCCGATAACAGTGGAAATTTTAACGGAACATTGACGTTGTCTGGAGCATTTGGGACTGATGTTGCTGGTTTAGGAGATATCAACGGAGACGGCAAAAATGACATTGCTGTTGGAAATGGCTGGGATGATGATGGCGGTAGTTTTAGAGGGGCTGTTTGGATTTTATTCCTTGATGGCCAATCAACAGGCGGAGGCTCTGGGAGCACAACAAATGTGATTGACACTATTTGTCAAGGAGAGACCTATGTTGTTGGCACGAGCACTTATTCAAACACCGGCACTTATGTGGATACTTTAACAGATATCAGTGGTAACGATAGTATCGTAAACTTGGACCTCACCGTAAACCCAACGTTCAATACTTTCCTTCCCATCCAGCTATGTTCTGGAGGCTCTGTTACTATTGCCGGAGTGACTTACACACAACCAGGAAACTATTTTGATACTTTAACTTCTGTCACAAATGGTTGTGACAGTGTCTTAACAATACAGATTACTTCTATTCGTCCTATTCAATACAATATCTATGAAACAATTTGTCAGGGTGATAGCGTAGTGATTGATGGAACTGCGTACTACAATCCTGGTTCGTTTAAAGACACATTAGTTGGAGCAAATGGATGTGACAGCTTTATTGTGTTAAACCTTGCTGTTATACCCAACTACAACGTAACAATAAACCAACAAATTTGTCAAGGAGATACTTTTTTCTTTAACGGAAACGCTTACGCTAATTCAGGCACATATGTCGATACAGTAACAACCGTTCAAGGTTGTGATAGTATCGTCACGATCAACTTAAGTGCGGTAAATGAGATCGTGGATAGCTTAGCCCTTTCAATTTGTGAAGGAGATAGTATAATTGTTGGTAACAGTACTTATAAGAATACAGGAATTTACATTGACACACTCACTTCACAGGCGGGTTGCGATAGTATAGTTGTACTTGATTTAGTAGTGAATGCAACGGTTTATGACACATTGAACCAAACCATTTGCGTGGGAGATAGCCTTGTGATTAATGGTAATGTCTATACACAACCAGGAACCTATGTCGACACCTTATTATCATCAGTAGATTGCGACAGTGTTTTGACAATCAATTTACAGGTGGATACTGCCATTACAACTACTCTAATTCATACGATTTGTGAAGGAGATAGTGTGGTTGTGGGAAATCAGGTTTATTATCTTCCAGGCTCCTATTCAGATACCTTAGCATCTTCAGCAGGTTGCGACAGCATAGTGAACTTACATCTTTTTGTGAATCCATCTTTTTATACGTTGATTTTAGACACTATTTGTCAAGGAGATAGCGTAGCGTTTGGGAATGCCTATTATTCAAACACTGGGACATATATTGATTCATTCACCACCGCCAACGGATGTGATAGTATTTTGGAACTTCAACTTATGGTTAATCCCTCATATGATATCGTTTTAAATGATTCTATTTGCGATGGGCAATTTGTAGAAATTGGAGGCAACACTTATGATTCCACGGGCATCTATTTTGATACACTTCAAACACTAGCTGGCTGTGATAGTATAATTGAACTTCACCTAACAGTTGTTCAAGAATTCTTTTCAAGTCAAACAATTCAATTATGTGATGGAGATAGCTTCCTTTTTGGAGGAAATGTTTACACTGTGAATGACACGCTATATGATTCCTTATTAACATCAAATGGCTGTGATAGTATTGAGCAATATATTCTTGCCTTTAATCCTTCATATGATCTCAATTTAATTGATACCATATGTCAAGGAGATTCAATTATCATTGGGAACAATGTTTATGATTCTACCGGAGTGTATTCAGATACTTTGCAAACGGCAAATGGTTGTGACAGTATTGTCAATCTTAACCTGACAGTGGTTCCTATATATTATGTGCTGACCGTTGACACAATTTGTCAAGGAGACACTTATTCGTGGAACGGAAACGTATACACCAATACGGGCGTATACCAGGATACATTATCTTCAATTGCTGGTTGCGATAGTCTTATAGGCTTACACCTAACCGTGACTCCAACAATTGTCAATATCATTTATGATACCATTTGTTATGGCGACACCTCTTTCTTTAACGGAAACGTTTATGATTCTTCTGGAATATACCTAGACACATTAACATCCTTGAGTACAGGTTGTGATAGTGTTGTGCATTATCAACTTTATGAAAGGCTGCCAATTGTTACAACTAGTAATGTAACGCTTTGTTTTGGAGATAGCATTCTTTTTAATGGACAGTACTATTCTGAGTGGGGTTCCTACACAGAAACCAACACAAGTGCTTCTGGCTGTGACAGTCTGCATATTCTAAATCTATTGGTTCTAGATCCTATAGTTGGGGTAACCAACACTACCATTTGTGAGGGAGATAGTGTACTCTTTAATGGAGTTTATTATAGCGAATGGGGTTCATATGTGGATACCTCTTTAACGGCAGCAAATGGCTGTGATAGCTTGCATATCTTGAATT
>JALEGO010000700.1 GCA_022763165.1 Flavobacteriales bacterium | reverse complement strand
CTGATGCTTCAGGATGTACAGATATTGATACAGCCGTGGTGACACCAGCTGTCTTAACGGCAGATGCAGGAGGTACATTCTGCAGTGGAGGTACGAGCCAAATAGGCGGTAATCCAACAGCTTCTGGCGCTAATGCTCCATTCACATACAACTGGAGTCCAGTAGGAAGCGTCTTCCAAATCACAGATGCAAACCCTGTTGTTACTAATAATAATGGTACTTACATTGTGACGGTTACAGATGCACAAGGTTGTACAGATATTGATACAGCAATTACAGTTCCATCTAGCTTGAAGGCAGATGGTGGAGGTGCCTTCTGTAGTGGAGGAACAAGTCAGATAGGAGGCTCACCAACAGCTAGTGGTGGAACACCTGGTTATACATACAATTGGACACCAAGTCAATATGTGTTTGCTCCGGTTGATGCCAATCCAGTAGTCACAAATAACGATACGATTTATATTCTTACAGTAACTGATGCTGCTGGATGTACAGATATTGACACAGTAGTTGTCACTCCAGCACCGTTGACAGCTGATGCGGGAGGTACATTCTGTAGTGGTGGAACAAGTCAAATTGGTGGTAATCCAACAGCTACAGGCGCTAATGCTCCATTTACATATAACTGGAGTCCTGCCGGAAGTGTATTCCAAGTAACTGATGCAAACCCAGTTGTCATTAATAACAATGCGACTTATATTGTAACAGTAACAGATGCTAATGGCTGTACAGATATTGATACTGCCTATACAACACCATCTAATCTTCATGCAGAGGCTGGCCCAGATACGGCTTGTTCTGGAGGTAACATTGTCATAGGAGGAACTTTGTTGAATACAACTACAGCAAGTGGAGGTACTCCAGGCTATACCTACAACTGGAGTCCAGCTGGTGGAGCAATAACTCCGAGTTCTGCTGATCCTATTGCAATTTGGATCAATACGCAATACATCCTAACGGTTACTGATGCTGCAGGTTGTACAGATATTGATTCAATATATGTTGACTCAACTGGTCTAACTGCTTCCGCAGCAGTAAGTGATACAATTTGTACTGGAGGAACATTCCCACTAGGGGGTAATCCCACAGCCACAGGAGGAACGCAGCCATACACTTATCAATGGTTCCCTAATTATCAACTGAACTCAGATTCAATAGCCAATCCAATCGGAGGTTTGTTGACTCAGGATACTACTTACTGGGTAGTTGTAAAAGATAAAGATGGTTGTTTCGATATTGATTCAGTAACTATTGATGTAAGACCAGGTCCAGATGCTGATGCTGGAGGTATCTTAGATAGTATATGTGCTGGTTTGACAGTGATTTTAGGAGGTTCTCCAACAGCTGATAGTGGAATCACACCATACACTTATGATTGGTCGCCAGGAATTTACTTAAATGACAGTACGGTTTCCAATCCTATAGCAACTTTCCCACAAACAGGAAACTACACATATTCTGTTCTAGTTACGGATTCTGTGGGTTGTGTGGACATAGACTCTGTATTCATTGGGGTGCCTGTGAAGTTCCCAATAGCAGATGCTGGAGGTCCAACGATTTGTAGTGGAGGAACGGTACAAATAGGAGGTAATCCAACTGGAGTTCAAGGTTTACCGCCATTCTCATACCAATGGATACCATCATTTGCATTGAATGATCCAACATTGGCGAATCCTATAACAACAACACCAGTTGATACGACTTATGTTGTATTGATGTACGATGCAAGTGGATGTGTTGATGTTGACAGTGTGGATGTAATTGTGAAACCAGATCAACCTAAGGCAGATGCTGGTGGCGATACACTTTGTAGTGGTGGTACTGCTCTACTTGGAGGAAACCCAACTGCATCCGGTGGTGTATCTCCATACATCTATGACTGGACACCTGGAATCGGATTAAATGATTCGGCTATTGCCAATCCGTTCACAACAATTAATCATGATACGATTTACGTAGTAGTGGTTACAGATGCTGACGGCTGCAGTGACATGGACAGCATTTACTTAAAATTCAATCCGCTCGGACCAAATGCTGAGGCTGGTTTTGGCGCTGATACGATTTGTAGTGGTGGAACTGTAATGATTGGTGGTGATCCTACTGCTAGCGGTGGAGATGGTGGTCCTTATACCTACATTTGGTATCCTGGAAACTGGCATCTAAATGATCCAAGCATTGCCAATCCAATTACGACAACGCCAATAGATACTTTCTATACCGTTCAAGTAATTGATAGGTCTAGCTGTGAGGATTGGGATACGGTATTCATAAAAATGAATGATGGTCCATATGCAGAAGCTGGCTGGGGTTATGATGAAATATGTATTGTAGATTCACAACAACTTGGTGGTGATCCAACAGCGCATGGCGGAACTCCTGGTTATACTTATGCCTGGATACCAAATATAGGATTGGATGATTCGACTCTTGCCAACCCATGGACCAACTGGCCACATGATACAACATATGTGCTCTTCGTAGAAGATGCTGATGGTTGTAGAGATATTGACAGTGTTAGGATTGTTCATGGTGAGTTGGATGCAGATTTCGAGGTGTATTTTGAGCAAGAAATTGCTCCTGAAGAAGTGTTCTTTACTAATCTAAGTATCGGATCCAGTGTATATGATTGGGATTTGGGTGATGGTAATGTGAGTATAGAGGTAGACCCAATTCATACATATGAGGATGGAGGCGAATTTACTGTTACGCTTGTAGCTTATATTGATGAAACAAAGCTTTGTTCTGACACTGCAAGATATACATTTGTGTTGCATCCTCCTTCAGAGATTATTGTTCCAAATGTTATTACTCCTAACAATGATGGTATGAACGATGAGTTTAGAGTTGAGGCACAAGGATTGCAAAAATTCAGATGTGTAATTTACGATCGTTGGGGAATTGAAATGAATTCATTCGATGAATTTGACAACAGTTGGGACGGAAGAACGCATGCCGGTAGAATGGTGCCAGAAGGTACATACTTCTATGAAATTACTTCAACTGGCAGAGATCAAAAAGAATTTGCCTTGAGAGGCTCGTTCATGGTTATCCGAGACGAATAACACAATAAAACTTAATAAAAAGCAGTTTTACTGCTTGAACATAACTTTATTCTTTATCTAGGTTTGCTGAAAGGCCGAGTTCGCAAGTACTCGGTTTTTCTTTTTTTGAAGATTTAAGATGTTATTTGAGTGGCAAGGCCATAAGACACATCTTGAATGTTTTACCTTATGGCGGCTGAACTACTTATTGCCTTATAGCTTAGCTTTTTGAAGGAATAAAGGAAGTTCTCAAAGTAGCTCAGTTTGTTTAGGCTAATGTTAAAATAGATTTTTTTAATAGGGCCAAAACCTCTAAAATAATGTTCTATGGATTCTATCATAGATCCTTCAAAATCGAAATACCTAAGGTTGTTTTCCAATGCTTGATTCATCATGAATTCAATTGCTAAGCTATTGGCTCCGTTATTCTTTTTACTAGAAACACAGAGATAATAAATGATACGATCAAAATCTTTCAAAAAAAGGCTACTGCATTCGATCTCACCATGTTGATTCTCAACATTTACGAGAATCCCTCTTTTATTAATTTGAAGTCTCTCCCATAAGTAGTCAAGCCTCTTTAGTTCTTGTTTGGAAAACAAGGTTTTTTTGAGAAGGCCATCCTTTAAGAACTCTAAGTTTTTCGAAATGACGCATTTTAATCCAGTTTTTTGTGCTTTCCTTAAATCTGATAAGACACTATTTGAGAAGTTTTTTCTAAAATCCTTTTTTAGATGCACCCAATAAGTGTGTTTCGGTTCTAATTGAAAACCAGACCATTGAAAAGGTAGTAAGTAATCGACTGATGGGTGAAGGTTATGTTTCAAAAGCTTATATCGATTTGGGATATTTTTTATCAAAGTTTGCAAAACGACCTTATCAAAATGGAAAGATCTTTTAAATTTTTTCGAGCTATTTCTAAAGATAACTCCTTGAAATTGGGCTAGTTTCGAATTTAAGCTGTATTCTAATCCGTACTTCTGGTCAAAGTTTAATAGAAGAGCTGCAATGTATGCATCCTTTTCAGAAATGATGAGCACCTCCAATTTTGGATGAATAATTCTCAAGAACCAAAGTTCAAAATAGATAGATCTTTGCTCAGAATTAGACAATAGATCATTCCATTTTTCCTCAATGATTTCGTGAGACCTGAGTAAGTTTGGTTGCAGCATGAATGGCTTAACGACTGTTTTTTTTAATTATTTTCTTACTTATAATCTTTTTTGAACTCAAATACTTTGATGGCTTTTTGAACATTTAATTACTTTTGCAAAAAAGGATAACTATGGCTTTAAAATGTGGTATTGTAGGACTTCCAAATGTTGGAAAATCAACATTGTTCAATTGTCTTTCAAATGCAAAAGCACAATCGGCAAATTTTCCTTTTTGTACGATTGAACCAAATGTCGGTACTATTACCGTTCCTGATGAAAGGCTAAACAAGCTTGAGGAACTAGTCAGCCCAGAAAAAGTAATACCCACTACTATTGAAATTGTTGATATTGCAGGCTTGGTAAAAGGAGCAAGTAAAGGCGAGGGATTGGGTAATCAATTTCTGGCCAACATACGTGAAACTGATGCCATCATTCACGTATTAAGATGTTTCGATGATGGAAATATTGTTCACGTAGACGGTTCAGTAGATCCAGTTCGGGATAAAGAGGTGATTGATTTTGAACTTCAGATTAAAGATTTGGAAACTATTGAAAATCAGATCAAAAAAGTTCATAAGCAAGCACAGATTGGCGAAAAAGAAGCCAAACGTAAGTATGATGTTTACATGGCATACAAGGAGCATTTGGAATCTGGCAAGTCCGCGAGAAGTCTTGATATAGATCCCAAACAAAAGGATGTTGTCAGTGATCTTTACTTATTAACAATTAAGCCGGTTATGTATCTGTGCAACGTTGATGAATCTTCTGTTGTTACAGGCAATAAGTATGTTGAGGCTGTCAAAGAAGCTGTTAAAGATGAAGATGCAGAAGTCTTATTTTTAGCCGCTGCTACAGAAGCGGATATCGCTTCTCTTGAATCCTACGAAGATCGCCAGTTGTTTTTGGATGACTTGGGATTGACTGAGCCTGGTGTAAGTAAACTCATAAAATCTGCATATGACCTACTGAAACTGCGGACATACTTCACGGCAGGAGAAAAGGAAGTAAGAGCCTGGACAATCAATGAAGGAGACAAAGCACCGCAGGCAGCCGGAGTAATTCATACAGATTTTGAAAAAGGTTTTATCCGAGCAGAAGTAATTAAATACAACGATTTTGTGGAGTTAGGATCAGAGGCTGCATGTAAAGAAGCTGGCAAACTAAGTGTTGAGGGAAAGGAATACGTTGTTGGAGACGGAGATGTGATGCATTTCAGATTTAATGTGTAGGTAGATAACCAGATAGTCAGTTTGCCAGATAACCAGATAATCAGTTTGCCGGCTGATGAAGTGAGCCAGGTATCCAGGTTAGTTAGATAACCAGTTATCCAGTTATCCAGATGTCAGATTGAATTGACGGTTTGTGAAACTTTCAACTTTTATCTCTGAACTTTCAATTAGATTAACAGATTATCAAGTAAAGAGCAAATAGTGCAGGTCCCTGAGCCTGTCGAAGGGCCGGATTCAATAATCAGTTATCCAAATGTCCAGGTTATCCAGTTATCAGTTTGAATTGACGGCTTGAGAAACTTTAAACTTTTCACTTCTAACTTTCACTCCAGATTAGCCACTTATCAAGTGGTTAAATTCGCAAATGGTGCAGTTCCCTGAGCTTAGCCGAAGGGACGGATTATCGAATGACTATTGTGAATGATACTTGACACAACCTGAATACAATCATCATCAAACTTTGAATCTTTTGTGATAATTCGGTGATACTCTTTCGGGACATTCGTATCAATAAACTTTTTAATTGCTATGAAAAAAACGATTTTGTATGTGGCTTTAGGCATTTTTGCATGCGCTTGCCAAAAAGAAAAAGAACTTGTTCTTGATATCAAAGGGTTAGAGGATTTAGGAAGCACTGCAGCCTATGAAGGCTGGATCATTGTGGACGATAAGCCTGTTTCCACCGGAGTTTTTACAGTTGGGTCTGATGGAGCTGTAAACAAATCTTTTGATGTGGATAGAAAAGATTTGAAAGATGCTACGGCATTTGTATTGACAATCGAACCTTCACCAGATGATGATCCTGCTCCAAGTGATATTCACATTTTGGCCGGAGATTTTGGAGATGATGATGCTCAATTAACCGTGGATCATGGGTCGGCTTTAGGAACTAGTTTTTCAACTGCTACCGGAAATTACATTCTTGCAACTCCAACTGATGCTGATAACACGAATGAAACAAGCGGAGTTTGGTGGTTAGATCCAAATGCAGGACCTGGTGCCGGATTGGATTTGCCCACTTTGCCAGCGGGATGGAAGTATGAGGGTTGGGTTGTTGTAAACGGAACACCAGTAAGTACAGGTACTTTCTTAAGCGCTAGTGTTGCTGATGATGCTGCTCCTTACAGCGGTTCCACAAGCGGTCCAGCATTCCCGGGAGAAGATTTATTGATGAATGCTCCTTCGGGACTTACGTTTCCAACCGATTTAAGCTCACAAAAAGTTGTGATCTCCGTTGAGCCTAGCCCAGATAACAGTACTGCACCATTCTTATTGAAGCCTCTTGTGGGTAATGTGCCCTCAGCTGCGGCTACAGGTACTTTGTATACCATGGATAACAATGCCAGCGCAACGAATCCATCAGGAACAGTGACGAGATAAAATAGATTAATAGATTAATTTTTTCATTAGGATTTAAGCCTCTAATATTCGTTTATTAGGGGCTTATTTTTTTGATCACATTGACTTTAAGTGAATAAAAATTGAGGAGATAAAAATCCATGCGCGTTATTCTTGAAGAATCGGATAGCTTTTTGGCTTTGGTTCTTTGAAACCTTTGTTAAAAGCTTTATGCAGACTTTCATGTCTTAAATTTTTTCGAAGCTTTTTCGGGCTATCCACTGTATCTCCAATATT
>JALEGO010000699.1 GCA_022763165.1 Flavobacteriales bacterium | reverse complement strand
TGTATAGGAGTACCAATCCTTGTTTTCGCTGTGACCATGTTGCAGCGTTGAACTTTGATAAATAGTGCTTGCTGCATCTATATGATCAGTGTAAGTTTTTCTCAGGCCAGTTTCTACAGTAAAAATCAGTCTTTGCGAAGCTTTAAATTTAAAACCAAAACCAAAAGGTAGATTCATCACCATATTGCTGAAACCGTCAGCATCTAATCCAACGGTTGAACCTGAGGGGTTATGATAAAAGCCGCCCAAGCCTGCAAACAAAAAGGGTGTCGCAGGATAACTCTTTTCCTCTGCTGTTGAAAACGGGAAAAAGTTAAATTCCGCTACAGCGCTCAACTCATATAGGTTAGAAACGAAACTTTGTGCTTGATTCACAGGAAACCCAAAACGACCTATGGGATCATCGCCTTTAGCTTTCAAATACAAAAGATTATATCTAATGGACCAACGGGTGTCAATATTTTGCCTAATACCCAATCCAACTGATGGGCTTACTTTTCTAAAATGGCCTTCGTAATTCAGCTCTCCGGTATAATAACTAGCTCCTCCGGTAATGAAGAATTCGTAATTCTTGATGTCTCTTCCTCCATAGGAATTGCCGATCGTAATAAATACAAATATGAATAATATGAAATGCTTCACTAGCATGGTTAACCTTTCACGATTAATGGCGTTTCGACCTTATTACTCTCGTTGAGTGCTCTATCAACTAACGTAATTTCAAATTTAAAAGTATCATAGGGTGAACCAAAAAGGAAATAAAAAGGTTCTAAGTCTAGTATAATATCTCCAGTCATGGGCCGATTCACTTCTTCTCCAGAAAGCTTCGGAATTCTATATCTAAAAAGAGGGAAAAAATCATCCCTTAGGACCCACTCTCCATTCTGCAGTTCATGATAATCCAACCATAAGTTATAATAATAGTCTCCATCAATTGAATATGGACCAGAAGTATCAGATTCGGCCAGGCCCACATCACGATCACAATCCTCAAACGTTATGGTTAAAGTAGCAGTTGAGTCTCCATTTTTTTCAAAACTGAGGAATTCAATTGTAGGTTCAACAACCTCACATTGCTGCTTCTCACACCCAAAAATAATGACAACTAAAGCGGAAAATATGATTAGTTTTGCCTTTTTCATAACTACAAAATTACCATTTTAACGTAATTTCTTTAAAAATCTTGGATTCATCTTTCATTTCGGAAATATTTAAGATTGAGAATTCTGATCAATTTTGGCAGAAATGCACCGAAATCTTCAAGTATCAGTATGCTCACTGTAAAGTGTATCGAGAATTTATTGATTTGAGTGGATTCAATTTTAATCCTAAGACAAATGCTGTACCTTTCTTACCAATCAAGCTTTTTAAACACACAATTGTTTCTACCTCGAACCAACATGAAATAATCTTTAAGAGCAGTGGTACTGGAGGACTCAGAAGCAATCACTACGTACATGATCTATCGCATTACAACAGAAACACTATAAAAATATTTCAACATTTTTATGGGGATCCTGAAAACTATGCTTTTGTCGCTTTATTGCCATCATATATAGAAAATGGAGATTCTTCCTTAGTACATATGGTTGATCAATTTATCTCCAAGTCAAAATATGAGGAGAGCGACTTTTATCTGAATGCCTTTGAAGATTTGAACAAAAACCTTGAGCATCTTTCAAAAAAAGGAATTCCTACGATTTTTCTTGGAGTCTCGTATGCCTTACTTGATTTTTCAGAGCAGCATGAAATAGACCTGAACAATGTGATCATAATGGAGACAGGTGGAATGAAGGGACGCAGAAAGGAAATGACCAGAAGGGAACTTCATGAAATCTTAATGTCTAACTTCAACAGCAAAAGTATTCATTCTGAATATGGGATGACAGAACTGCTTTCTCAAGCCTATTCTTTAGGAAATGGAAAGTTTGAGGTTCCACAATGGATGAAAGTGATGATAACAGCTTTGGATGACCCTACACAACCCGAAGCTGATGGCTCTATTGGTAGGATTAACATTATAGATCTGGCTAATATCCACTCTTGCTCTTTTATTGCAACCGAAGACATTGGCAGGAAACATATTGATGGTAGTTTTGAAATTCTGGGAAGATTAGACACATCAGAAATGAGAGGCTGCAATTTATTATATGTTTAAGGGTTATTCTTTTAATCAAACATGACTTTGACCTTTTCTCAATACTTCTTAAATTTGGCGCAGTTTTTGTAATTGAATCAGAAAATTGTCAATGATGCTTAAAAATCAAAATATTGCCTTACTCTTTATTTGCGGATTATTCATATTAAGTAGTTGTGCACCCAGAGTTCCTTTTACTCAAACGATAAGAGATGAGAATAAACTTTCGGATAAAGAATTGAAGAAGCTTCAATTTTATGTTTCACATGATATCATCTTAACCAAGGGAGAAAAAAAACAAGATGGTCAAGATATTGATGATGGCACCTTAGTTCTAACCAGTGGAAGTTCTATGGATCAAGTTGTCATTAAAGCTGGAACACCAGGGGTTGTGGAAAAGGTAATTGACAATAACAAAATTGCAGTAAGCTTCGAGGCTCCGGGAAAATACTTGGTTTTTGGAGATCCTCAAGGCAAAAATGGACGCTATACGCTGCTCGCTGCTGACTGGAAAAAGAATCGAGGTGTTACCAACTATGGAGGAAACTCATTTGTCTTGAATAGCGGTGCAGCCAATACTTATATCCGCTTCAAAATGAGAAAGCTAAATAAGTTAAAGCGTAGTGTTCGGTATGCTAAAGGCCGAAAAATCTAAGGTCTTGTAAATATGATTTATGTCATAGAATTTGCATTCATGACATTTCTGTGACAAAACTCTTCTCATATCGCGTTATTTTGCAAAGCAAAACGTTTTTTGAGATTGAAGGAAATCAAAGCCATAGCACTTACCCACAATAATCTTCCAATAGAGGATCTTGGTGTCTTTCATCTTGAAGAATCATTGTGGAAAGAGACGCTTTCCAGAGTCAAATCTGAGCTCGCATTATCAGAGCTTCTGTATATCTCTACTTGCAATCGTATTGAATTCGTTTTTACCACTGATCAAAAAGTAAATAAAGCTTTTATTCGAAAGTTTTATTCAAATTTCTTCAATGAAAAGTTGGAGATTGACATTGATTCCTACATTGATCACTCAGAGGTTTTTGAAGCTCTGGATGCGGTTGATCATATGTTTCGTGTAGCATCTTCTTTGGACTCATTGGTGGTAGGTGAAAGGGAAATTATTACTCAAGTGCGTAAAGCATATGAAAAATGTAACCTACTTGGCCTAACTGGAGACCGGATCAGACTTCTAATAAAGAAGACAGTTGAAACAGCCAAAGAGATTTACACCAGAACGGACATTGCTAAAAATCCCGTTTCTGTTTCATACTTGGCCTTTTCAAAACTAAAGGCTATTGGTCTTAGTTCTGACGCTAAAATTCTAGTATTGGGAGCTGGACAAACGAACCAAACGATGACCAAGTTCTTAAAAAAACATGGTTATGAGAATTTCCACGTGTACAACAGAACATTGGAAAATGCGAAGAGCCTCGCTAAAACGGTTGAGGGTAAAGCATACGGCCTAACAGACCTGGGTGAAGAAACTGATTTTGATATCGTTATTTCCTGTACTGGATCTGATGATATTCTAATAGATAAGGATATGTTCTCCAAATTGACTGGTGCGGGGAAAAAAGTTGTTATTGATCTAGCTGTTCCAGGTGACGTGTCGAGGGACATCCAGCAGCTAGACAATGTTACATTTATTGAAATTGAAGGCCTTAAGAAACTGGCAGCTATCAATTTAGAGAAACGAAAATCTGAGCTAGACAATTGCTTTGAAATTATATCTGATAACCTTAGACGGTTTAAGGAAATATTTAAGGAGCGCCAAGTAGAGTTAATGATGCGGAATGTTCCAAAAAAAGTGACGGAAATTCGACAGAACGCACTAAACAATATTTTTGCTGAGGACATCGATCAAATGGACTCCAAATCCAAGGAAGTTCTCGACAAAGTTTTATCATATATTGAGAAAAAGTATATTTCAGTTCCTATGAAAATGGCTAAAGATGTAATTTTGAATAAAGATATATCTTAAATGCGCAAAATTATCATAGGTTCTAGGGGAAGCAAACTTGCTCTATGGCAAGCTAACTTCGTTCAAGAAAAACTGCAACAATTATCCATAGATTCAGAAATTAAGATTATCAAAACCAAGGGAGACGCAATCCAGGACCTTAGTTTTGACAAAATTGAAGGCAAAGGCTTTTTCACAAAAGAAATTGAATCCGCGTTATTGGCGAAGGAGATTGATCTTGCCGTTCATTCATACAAAGACCTTGAGACTTCTCAACCAGAAGGGCTTTCAGTAGTTAGCGTTCCTCCAAGAGCTGCGGTTAATGACCTTTTAATCATTAAAAAAGAGGCATTTGATTTAAAACGGAAATTTGGACTTAAAAAAGATGCCGTTGTCGGCACATCCTCGGCTAGAAGAAAAAACTTACTCAAGCTTTTTCGACCTGATCTTGACTTTCAGGATATTAGAGGCAATGTACCAACTAGAATTCAAAAACTAGAAACAGAACCTTTGGACGCAATCATTCTAGCGCAAGCCGGTGTGAAAAGATTGCAAATTGATTTATCTATGTTTCAAACTGAGGCTTTGGAGCCCACTGAATTTATTCCCGCTCCCGGCCAAGGGGCACTTGCCTTACAAATAAGATCAGAAGACGAAGATTTATCTAATGAGCTCAGTGAACTAAATGATGAGACCACTTTCTTATGCACGAAAGCTGAAAAGGATATTCTGAAGCGATTTGAGGGAGGGTGTCATATGCCATTAGGAGCTTATTGTTACTATAACGAAGAACGAGAGATCTACGAGACCAGGGTGTCAGTCGCTTCAAAATGGGAAGATTCACCTAAATTATATTATGCCGAAAGCAGGTCCGCCATGAAGACGGTTGAAACCGTCATGAACAAACACCAGAATTTACCAGTAAACTCTGTTTTTATCACAAGAAACACAGACAGCAAAGATCTCTTTACCAGGGTTTTATCTGAAGCTGGATTCAGCGTACATGGCAAAGCCTTAATTGAAATGAGAACCATCAACTACGATGAAGTACCAAACTCAGATTGGATCTTTTTTTCATCCAAGAATGCTGTAAAACACTTTTTTATACAGCAACCCGAATTAGGGAACCAAAAATTTGCAGTTATCGGTAAGGGCACAAATGAAGCTTTACGATCATTTGGAAAAAGGGCAGATTTTATTGGTTATTCAAATGACACAAAACTAACTGGCAAACAGTTTTCTGCTCTTGCCGGTGGACAGAGCATACTTTTTCCTCAAGCGAAGGGTAGCATCAAAACAGTTCAGCATCAATTCTTTAATCAAACAAATGTGATTGATCTGAACGTATATGAAACAATCCTTCATAGGGATTACAAAGTTCCAAATGCCAAAATTCTAATATTTACAAGCCCATCAAATGTAAATGCGTACTTCAACTCTGGCAATAAAGTTGAGTTTACTCAGGAAGTGATTGCTATGGGCCATGCCACTGGAAAAGCATTAGAAAATCGAGGAGTAGAACGTTTTGTTTACCCTGATGGATTTACTCCCGTTTGTCTTGCCAGAAGCGTTTTCAGCCTCTAAGACTAGTTTTGAGAATTGTAAACTTGTAACAAGGCCTCAGCAAATTCTAAGCCACTCTTAGCTTGTACTTTTGCAAGAATATCCAATGCCTTTTTATTATCAGAAAAGAATGGCATGACTTGCTTCTTGTATTCCTCTGAGTAGTGCTTTGGCAATGCAAACACAGCAATCTCCTCGTGATTCAAATCCTCACCATCATGATGATGTCTGTGTTTTTTTACAAGAAAATAGGTCATAAAGTGATCTTTAGTACCATCAGGAGATACGTCAGCAATACCCATATAAAGTTGCAGATTGTCGCCTTTAATTTTTTTAGCGAAAGTGTGGTGAACAGACCCGTCTTTTAATCGGTAATAAACAGTATTGTATACTTGCTCTCCAACATGCAGCTCCGATATTTCAAGAACTGGAATTTTGCCTGATTTACCTGTTTCTGGATCTTTATACTTCACAAAATGGTGATGACTTTTATGATAGTCCTCTTGATGAATTAATGCCTTTAATTCTTCCCCTGATCTAGATCCAGATTCTTTGTCGCTTACAATTTTAGTAATTCGAACATACCCTTTTATATATTCATGCCCCGCGTTACAGGCTAGCACAGTGCAAAGTACAGCGAATAAAAAAAAGCGATTTAGCGTTTTTAAAATCTGCATAATCAATTTCTTAGGTAAACCTAAATTAATAATACTTTAGTATTTCGTAAT